>JAPLNX010000126.1 GCA_026400935.1 Planctomycetia bacterium
CCGTGGCCTCATCGCGAAAATCCCGCACACCTATCGTTGGCGAGTGACAATTGAGGGCCAACGTCTTCTGAGTACGATCATCACGCTCTACCACCAAGGCCTCAGTCACGCTGCCTGATCGCCATCCGGTTCATACGCCGCCATTCCAAAGTTGCGCGCACAGCGCGCATAATTCACAATCGAAGACTCTAAGTCTGTCATCGGTGACGCAGTGAGGCACCGCCTTGACGGTCTTTGGAGGGGACACCTATCATCGCCCGCCTTTTTGAAAACCCTGCGAAAATCCCGGAAAGAACGTCGATGAAGCCCGAACCGATGCAACATGCCAAAGCTCTGCCGAACACCACCTCGCCGATCGTGAAGTGGTTTGATCAGCACGGCAATACGGCGACGGCCATCATTTGCGTGGCCATGATCGGCGGTGCGATTTGGTTCTCCTACTACCGCACGACATCTGGCCGCAACGAACAAGCCTGGGCTCGATTCAGCCAAGCTCGATCTGCGGAAGACTTCGCGGGGATCGCCGAAGATTTTTCTTCGACTGATGTTGGCGCGTGGGCGAGACTCAGCGAGGGGGAGCGTTTACTTGAGTCCGGTATTTCTTTGATGTTTAGCGACCGAGCCGCTGGTTTGGGTGACCTCAAGAAAGCAGATGAAGCCCTTCGGAAGGTTCTAAGTTCCAGCGGTGCGTTGTCGGTCACTCGCGAACGTGCTCAGTGGGCTTTGGCCAAATCGGTCGAAACGCAATCCGACGCCGACTCAACGAAGGCGGTTGCGGCCTATGAGACGTTCCTGAAAGAGTTCCCGAAGTCGACCTACAAGGTTACGGCTGAAGAACGGATCGAGACGCTGAAATCTGGCCGTGCGAAAGAGTTCTACGCTTGGTTCCATAAACAAAAGCCGAAGCCAGCCGATCGTGCGAAACCGAAAGACGGCCTTCCGTCCGGCCATCCACCAATCGGTGATACGTCGAAGGAACTCCCGGACGACGGCGAAAACACAACGAGCACGGAAAAGAAAAGCGACGCGAAAACGGATGATAAGCCGGCCGAAGCGACCTCATTGGATTCCGTTCAAGATCGTTTGAAGAAAGAACTCGAAGCAGACTTCAATCGCACACCGTTACAAGACGCCTTCAAGCTGATTGCTGAGAAATGCAACGTCGAAATCAACATTGATGGCGATGCGTTGAAGGCGGCCGGTTTCACGAAGAACATGCCGCAGACGTTGAAGCTCGACAACGTCACGGGGTTGGCGGCGATCAAGGCAATTCTCAAAAAGTATGAGCAAGAACGAGTCCCGCTGGTGTTGGTGGTTGATGAGGAACAGAAGAAAGCGCTGATCACGACATCCGAGTTTGCTGAGAAAGAAAAGCTGACTCCGTTCGTGTTCCCTAAGGAGTCCGAGAAGCCGAAGGACAATGCCGAAAACCCAAAGGAAGAGGCAGACAAGCCGAAGGCTGAAGATGCTCCGAAAGAGACGAAGGAAGAGAGCAAGGATGCTCCGGCTGAGTCGAAATGAGTGACTCACATTCCGCCGGACGGAAGCAACCGCCGGTTGAGGACGCTTTGGAATCGCCGAACCCTGATCTCGATGAACTTTCGCTGGACGAAGCGGAAGATGTTTCGGGTGGCTCCGCTGTCGATCAATCCGCTGAGATCATCCTGTCCAGCGAGCCAGTTCGTTTGATCGTCGAAGCTCGAGCACATGGCTGGCGTGTCGATCATTATCTCTCTCGCCTTTTTCCGAATTACAGCCGAGCCTTGTTTCAACGGGCCATTGAGCAGAAGTCAGTGTTGCTCAACGGACTCGCGGCGAAGACATCGAAGCGACTGCGAGTGAATGATGTGCTCGACGTCCGCCTGCCGGAACTTCCCGACAGCAGCCTGCCGCCAGAAGATATTCCGTTGGAAGTCGTGTTTGAAGATGACGCACTCGTCCTCATCAACAAGCCGGCGAACATGATTACGCATCCGGGCAAAGGTCATTATCGCGGGACGCTCGCCGGGGCGCTGCAGTTTCACTTTGACCAACTCAGCAACGTTGCCGGGCAATTGCGTCCGGGGATCGTCCATCGGCTCGATAAGGATACGACCGGCGTCATCGTCATCGCCAAGAACAATCAAGTGCATTCTCGCCTGAGCGAACAATTCGAGGCGCGCACCACGGTGAAGGAATACCGAGCGATCGTTTGGGGCGAACTGGCAAACAACACTGGGATCATCGACACCTTCATTCACATCAATCCGAAAGCTCGCGAAAAAATGCAGGTTTGCGAACCGGGGGGCAACGCGCGGCAAGCGGTCACGAACTACGAAGTGCTCGAACGGTTTGCAGGTTTCACATACGTCCGCTTGCTGCCGAAGACCGGACGCACGCATCAACTTCGAGTCCACATGGCGCACCTCGGACACCCGATTGTTGCCGACGACCTTTATGGCGGTTGCAAATGTTTGCGAGTCGCCGATATCGACGGCACCGTCGCGCAGGCCGAACGTGAAACGCTCCTCTCGCGCAAGTCTGACGCTGCCGCGAAGAAGTCCGGATTCGATTCGGTCATCGACACGCTCCCCGACGTGTTGATACGCCGACAAGCCCTGCATGCGTTCCGGTTGAGCTTTTCGCATCCGGAGAGTGGAATACCCCGAACGTTTGAAGCGCCGTTGCACGCGGATATGCAAGCGGTGTTAGAGACGTTGCGGAAGCAAGTGTGAGGAACATTTTGGTAGAAACGGCTTTTGAAACCGTTCCCGTTTGATTCGACCAAACTTTGCGATCGGTTTGAAAACCGTTCTAAGTGAAAGAGGACCAACCCCATGAAGCTCGCCAAGGTTCGTCTGGCAGATGGATCGATTCGTCTCGCCAGTGTTGAGGATCAACAAGTTCGTTTGCTGGACCTCGCGCGATCGACCTCGATTCGCAGTCTGGCCGATATCCTGCATTCGGAGAATCCAGCGGCGACCGCTCAGCGGTTGATCGACGAAACGTCGGAGCCTCTCCCGGCCGGAGCCGTGAAGTTTCTGGCTCCGATTGATTCGCAAGAAGTTTGGGCCGCCGGTGTGACTTACAAACGGAGCCAAGTCGCTCGAATGGAAGAGTCGGAATCGGGAGCCTCCCATTACGACAAGGTCTATACCGCTCCGCGTCCTGAGATTTTCTACAAAGGAAACGCACGCCGAGTCTCCGGTCCAGGCGAGCCTGTCCGCGTGCGATACGACAGTAGTTGGTCGGTCCCTGAGCCGGAATTCACCTTGGTCGCATCGCCGAAAGGAAAGCTCGTGGGTTACACGATCGGCAACGACATGTCAGCCCGCGACATCGAAGGGGAGAATCCGCTCTATCTGCCGCAAGCAAAGGTCTACAACCAATGCTGTGGACTCGGCCCGTGCATTCTGTTGGCCGATCAACCGCTCGACCGAGATGCAACGAAGGTCAAGCTGTCGATTCACCGAGGCGGCCGCGAAGTGTTTCAAGGTGAAACGCACGTCGGCATGATCGTTCGTGGCTTTGACGAATTGATCGGTTGGCTGATTCGCGAAAACGACATCCCAGACGGCGCGTTCCTGCTCACGGGAACCGGAGTCGTTCCGCCTGACGATTTTTCGCTGGAAGAAGGTGACAGCGTTTCGATCGAAATCACGGGGATCGGGACGTTGACCAACCCGGTCGTGAAGAGTGCGAAGCCGGTTTAATCAACACTGAAACGAGGCGGCGTCAGCTTGCATGGTACAAACCCCATCGAGCTTGCCTCGACGGTTATTGGGCTTCTGCACTATGACAGGATTTCGAGTGACGGGCTAAATAGTGCAAAGGCCCGCTTCCACTGAGACAAGCTCAGTGGGGGAGGTATCAATAACTCGCACGGCTAATATCGGGCAGTTGTTTGGCACATTCAGAAGAGGGCACACTGTGGCAGCGAAGGCATGGGGCGGACGGTTTCAAGGAGCAACGGACGCTCGGGTCGAATTGTTTACGGAGTCGATCAGCTTCGACCACCGCTTGGCCGATGCGGACATCACTGGTTCACAGGCCCACGCTCGGATGTTGGCCAACGTTGGTTTGCTAACATCGACTGAAGCCGAGCAGATCGTCGCTGAACTCGAAGACATTCGCGGCGTGATCGCTCGTGGTGAGATGCCGTTCAAAACGGAACTCGAAGACATCCACATGCACATCGAAAGCGAGTTGATCCGTCGGCTCGGCGATGTGGGCCGCAAGCTGCACACGGGGCGCAGCCGCAACGATCAAGTTTCAACGGACCTGAAGCTGTATGTGCGGGACGCGATCGCTCACATCGACGAGTTACTCGTCAGCTTGCAGCGAGCATTTCATTCGCGCTGCGAGCGAGATCTTGACGTCGTCCTTCCCGGTTATACTCACTTGCAACGAGCCATGCCGGTGCTCGCGCCGCACTTCTGGCTGGCGTATTGTGAGAAGTTCGAGCGTGACCGCGAACGACTGGCCGATTGTTTGAAACGCGTGAATGTCTCGCCGCTCGGGGCTGCCGCGTTGGCGGGGACCTCGCTGCCGATTGATCGTCACGAATCAGCGCGATTGCTCGGCTTCACGGACGTCGCACGAAACAGCCTCGATGTTTCCAGCGACCGCGACTTCATGCTGGAGTTCGTCTTCGACCTGTCGCTGATCGCAGCACATCTCGCGTCGTGGTCTGAAGAGTGGATCATCTGGTTCTCGACGGAGTTCGGCTTTTTGAAGCTGCCGGAAGCGTTCACAACCGGCTCGTCGATCATGCCTCAGAAGCGGAATCCCGATGTGCTCGAATTGATTCGCGGTAAGTCGGCACGCGTGATGGCGTCGGTGACTCAATTGCAGTTTCTCGTGAAGGGACTGCCGATGGCCTACAACCGCGATCTGCAAGAAGACAAACTTGCGCTCTTCGCCGCCTATGACACAACGGCCGCTTGCCTGGAACTGGCCGCTCCGCTTGCCGCTCAAGCAGAATTGCAACGCGAACGGATCGCGTCGCGTCTTGAAGAAGGCTTCCTCGACGCAACGATGTTGATGGAATACCTGATTGGCAAAGGTGTCCCGATGCGATCGGCTCATGAGACGGTCGGCAAATTGGTCGCCTTGTGTGAATCAAAGAAATGCCGTTTGTCCGATGTCTCACTCGCCGATTTGCAGGCGGCTTGCGACAAGATCACTGCCGATGTCAGCGGCGTACTCGGAACCGCGAACGCGGTTGCTGCGTTACGCAGCTTCGGCTCCGGTGGTCATGCTCCGGTCTTGGAACAAATTCGATTCTGGATCGAGCGGCTGAAATAGATCGCAGTTGCTTGTGGCGCTCGCGGCTCGCGTGCGCTTCCGTCGGCAACGATTCACGCACACGGGCCGCGTGCGCCACAACGGATAACGGCTTACGGCAATGGGCAAAGAAAGTTCGTGACAAACCGATTTCGTCCGACTAACGTTTCCCTCGCATCTCTTGGCCCGTTCGCGGCCTGTGCTGAATCTCATCGGTCTCACGTCTTGTCTGGAGCATTGTCATGACAAATTTGCCACGAGGTGATTGGTCACGTCACATCGACCAAGTCATTCGATCGAAACATTACACCTGGATTGCGGAAGGATTGGCTGGGGCTCCCCTTCGTGAGGCGGTCACGGCGATTACCGTGGATCTGATGCATCTTTGCCATCGCACCGGTATTTCGTGGGAGCAGCTTCTGGCGGACAGTGAAGAACTGTGCCATTCGGAAGAATCGCAGAGCCGCACGACTGCAAATGCGGCGTAATGTCGCGGCAAACGCAACATGAGTTACTCACACTGAGCAGTTCGCAGAAGGGAGCGTTCAACGCAAAGGCGCGAAGAGCTGCAATGAAATCTGTAGGGCGACGAATGTCTTCTCATCGCCAAAAATTTCAAGCTCAATAATCATGAGCCCTGAATTCTTTGCGTACCATTGCGTTCTTCGCACCTTTGCGTTGAAAGAAGCTCCATTGGTTCTGTGTCCTCGACATCAATCGTCATTCGCGTCGTCGCTCCGTAGAATCCCGCCCGGTCGAGTTGCACTGTTGCCGCTGGACCGGCTTTATCAACTCGGTTGTGCGGGATTGTGTTATGTATTTGCGAATGGCCAAACGAGTACTTCTGGAAACTGACAAGCGACTGGTTGCGAAGTTCGCCTGGAACATGGGGGTCAAAGGGACGCTCTCGGTCTTGAAGTACAAACGCCGTATGAAGCGCGGTGAGTTCTTTCCGCCGTTCCTGTATGTGTCGGTGATTAACTCGTGCAACCTGCGCTGTCAGGGTTGCTGGGTCGATGTGGCCGCGAAGCAAGAAAAGATCAGTGTCGAAGCGTGGGACCGTTTGATTCGCGAAGCGAAAGAGATGGGAAACGTCTTCTTCGGCGTGGTCGGCGGCGAGCCGTTCATGCACCCGCAATTGCTGGAGATGCTCGGCTCACATCCGGAATGCTACTTCCAAGTTTTCACCAACGGCCACTTCATTACGGACGACGTTGCCAAACAATTACGACGGATGGGGAACGTCACTCCGCTGATCAGCGTTGAGGGAACGGAGATCATCAGCGACGAACGCCGAGGCCGTGACGGTGTCCTCAGCAAGACTATGCAAGGGATCGAAGCCTGTTTGAAAAACAACTTGCTGACCGGCGTTTGCACGAGCGTCTGCAAGACGAACATCGACGATCTCGTTACCGAGAAGTGGCTTGATCGGCTGATCGAGATGGGGGTCTTCTACACGTGGTTCCACGTGTATCGGCCGATGGGACCGGATGCCTGTCCCGACCTGTGCCTGACCCCGGAGCAGCAACTACAGATCCGCAAGTTCGTGGTTGAGATGCGTGCGAAGAAGCCGATCGCGATCGTCGATGCGTACTTCGACGGTGAAGGCAAGGCGTTGTGCCCGGCAGCGACCGGCATCAGTCATCACATCAATCCGTGGGGCGATATCGAGCCGTGTCCGATCGTCCAATTCGCGAAGGAGTCGATCCACGACACTTCCCGAACGCTCAAGGAAAAATTCATTCAATCGGACTTCTTGCGTGACTTCCGCTCGCTCGCTCAAAAGACAACTCGCGGTTGCATCGTGCTCGAACGACCTGATCTCTTGGAACAGCTCGTAGTCCTTCACGGAGCCAAAGATACAACCGCTCGCCACACCGCATTGGCAGAACTGCAAGCGATGTCAGTCCGAACCTCCCAATTCAACCCCGACCACGAAATCCCCGAAAAGAGCTGGGCCTATCGCATCCTCAAACGCTACCTCTTCGCCGATTTTGGCGTGTACTCCGGTCACGACCACAGCCAGTCAGCAGCACCGGGTATGCTGCGCACGAAAACACCAACGTAGCCGCAAGCCGCCAGTTTGCCTTGGCTCATTCTTTTCTGTTGCCTGGTTTGCTGCGGGAAGCTCAAAAGCTCATGGCTACTCTGCCACTCTTCTTTTCGTCAGAATGTCCCGCACTATGGGAGAAACAAATTCATCTGGCGGACGGTCTTGGTGGCGCGATCGGTGGCACAGTGGCGATCTTGCGCCGGTTGTCAGCTTGTTTGTGTTGATTGCAATTTTCACTGTCTTGGTCGGACCTCGCGAATTTCTCAGCGTGGGAACCGCGAGCTTGGTGCTTGAACAAGGGGCAGTGTTGGCGATCGTCTCTGTCGGAATGACGTTCGTGCTGCTGGCTGCGGAGATTGATCTTGCTGTTGGGAAAGTCGCATTGTTGTCGGCCTGTGTCTGCGGAGTGCTTTTCGAGCAACCGTTTGCTGCGGGACCGAAGGGAACTGCCGAAGCGACGTTGTTGTCGCTGCTCGTGGTTTTGGCGGTGCCGTTTTTGGTCGCGCTGATTGCCGGCTGGCTTTCAGGAATGCTGACGGTCACCTCCACGTTGCCGAGCTTCATCATCACATTGGCGATGATGTTCGTGTCGGACGGGATGGCGCGATATCTGACCAAGAGCGAGAAGTTCAACGTTCCTGCTGTGTTGAAGATGATCGGGAACGACGGCCTGCTCCTGACCCGCAAGCTCCACGTTCCATACAGCGCGATGCTCGCGGCAGTTGTGTTGTTGATCGGGCATGTTGTGTTGCAGCACACGCGGTTTGGCCGGTATGTCTATATGACCGGCGGCAACCGCGAAGCCGCTCGGTTGGCAGGAGTGCGTACCTCGCGAATTGTCATGGTTTGCTTGGTGATCTGCTCGCTGACTGCCGCGCTCGGCGGACTAGTGAATGCCGGTCGGTTGGAGAGCGTCAGCCTCGATCAAAACACCGAACTGCTGCTGGAAGCGGTCGCTTGCGTGGTGCTCGGCGGAACCAGTTTGTTTGGGGGCGAAGGAGGGATGCTGCGAACGCTGATCGGCGTGCTGACCTTCACCGTGTTGAAGGTGGGATTGAACTCGGTGCAGATTCCGGGGATCACTCACTTCGATTTGCTGCGGCCATTTGTGATGGGCGTCGTGCTGCTGATTGCTTTGATGATCAACGGCCGAATTGCCCGTAAAAAAGGATGACGAGATTGTTCATTGAGTGCCGGTCTTTGGTCATTTCCTTGTCCCTCCCAAATGATTAATGACCAACGACCGATACCCAACGATCAATCCTCACTTCCCCGATGACGTTTGCTGTTGGCCGCCGCGCTCACTCGATAGCATCTCGACCGCACTCAATTCCTCATGTCGCCGAGCGTTGCCTACCATGATCTTCGTTCTCGATAACTACGATTCCTTCACCTACAACCTCGTGCAACGGCTGGGGGAAATTGATCCCACGTTGGCGATCAAAGTGGCACGCAACGATCAAATCACGATCGACGAGATCGAGCTGTTAAAGCCGGAGCGGATCATCGTTTCGCCCGGCCCGTGTACTCCGTCAGAAGCAGGGATTTCGCGTGAACTGATTCGGCACTTCGCTCCGAAGCTCCCGATTCTGGGTGTTTGCCTGGGACATCAAAGCTTGGGCGATGTCTTTGGAGGCCAAGTCCTGCGTGCTCGACTGCCGATGCACGGCAAGACATCGATGATTCATCACGACGGCAAGGGGGTTTTTGCTGGTCTGCCAAATCCATTTGAAGCAACTCGTTACCACAGCCTGATCGTTCCCGAAGCCACACTTCCAGCGGAACTAGAAGTGAGTGCGTGGGCCGATGCCGAATCGCCCGACCTGCCGCGAGAAATCATGGGGTTGCGTCATCGCAAGTACGCGACTCACGGCGTGCAGTTTCACCCGGAAAGCTATCTCACGGCGGAGAACGGCATCCAGCTGCTAAAGAATTTCTTGGCGCTATAGGTCGATTTACGCGTTTCGTAGGTTGGGAATCCGCCTCGAGCAGCCCGCGGTCCACCATCTTTGGTTGGTTTGTTTGAGATCACTTTGGTAGCAATGTTTGGCAATGCGTGCTCCTGCGGCCATGAGTTGGAGTTTGGACTAGCCCACGTTTTCGTGCGCGCAACGAAACGCGTATTGCGACGTGTAAGGAGCGAAGTTCATGTTGAAGCGTCGAGTGTTTACGAGGGAGTTCAAAGTCGAGGCCGTGTCGTTGGTGTCTCGGCAAGGTCTGAGTTTCGCGGAGGCGGCTCAGCGGTTGGAGATTGGTCAGAACCTGTTGCGGAAGTGGCGGGATCAATTGGCCGAGACCGGCTCGAAGACGTTTCCGGACAAGGCCCAGCCGACTGCGTTGGAGGAGGAGAATCGTCGTTTGCGGGCCGAGAACGATCGGCTGCGGATGGAAAGCGAGATCTTAAAAAAGCGATGGCCTTCATCGAACGGCATCGGACCGAGTGGCCGATCGTGATTCAATGCGAGGTGCTGCAGGTGTCTCGTAGCGGGTTTTATGCTTGACGGAAACGTCCGCCCAGCGCGACCGCCACGAGGCGTGCCGCGTTGACTCAGGAAGTTCGCGAAGTGCATCGCATCAGCCGCGAGAACTACGGAGCGGTGCGAGTGCATCGCGCGTTGTTGCAACGCGGAACTCCGTGCGATCGCAAGACGGTGGCGAAGGTGATACGTGAGGCGGGGATTCGGTCGAAGACCTCGCGGAAGTTCCGCGTGACGACGACCGATTCCAATCACCCGCACCCTGTGGCCGAGAACGTGTTGGCTCAGGATTTCACGGCTGAGCGGGCCAATCAGAAGTGAGTGGCGGACATCGCATACATCGCCACTCTGGAAGGCTGGTTGTACCTGGCGGCGGTCATCGACTTGTTCAGACGCAAAGTGGTGGGCTGGTCGATGTCGGAGCGGATCGACAGCCGCCTGGCGGTCGTTGCGTTGGAAATGGCGGTGTCTCGACAGCTTCCTGATGCGGGCTTGATCGCGCACTCGGATCGGGGCGTGCAGTATGCCAGCGAGCATTATCAACGCACGCTGACGACTCACTGGATCGAATGCCGCATGAGCCGTCGCGGCGACTGCTGGGAATCAACCGAGGCCGCCGAGCGATCAGCGAGGATGCAGGCCAAGGGCGATAGTCCTCAAACGCTTCGGCCGAGAGCTTCCTCGCGACCTTAACCTGTTACATGTCAAATCATCAGTCCCACTCTTAACCCAGCGCACGCAATCCTTGGGCAGGTCAAATTTGGCGCGACGAGCATCTCTTCTCGCTCCGTCAGGGTTTGGAGTTGTACCGTGTGTATCAGCAGAAGCTACACGAATTGGATCAGCAGATTGAAACGCATCTGAAGAGCATCTCCGCGTCGTGCGTGCTGCCGCCCGAACCGCTGCGCCC
>JAPLNX010000229.1 GCA_026400935.1 Planctomycetia bacterium
GATGATCCGGAGGCTCAAGTCTCAGCGGTGAAAGTGCCGGCTCAGGTGCGCGAAGGGGAACCGTTTTATGTCGAGGTCGTGATCGACTCGAATCACGAAGACGAAGGGCTCATTGAGGTTTATCGCGGTGCTCACAAAGTTTTGTCGGAGACGAAGCCGCTGAAGAAAGGGGAGAACGTCTTCAAGTTTCAGCAGGCGATTCAACGAGAACGATTGGCCGAATACACCGCTCGAATCAGCGGGCTAAAACAAGACACGCTTCTCGACAACAACAGCGAGACTGGTTTGGTTTTCACGTCGGGACAGCCGCGCGTGTTACTCATCGACAGCGACCCGAAGCAAACGCAGCATTTTGTGTTCGCGTTGCAGCAAGAGGACATTCAAGTTGATGTTCGTCCGCCGCAAGGAATGCCGGAGGAGCTGTCTGACTTACAGAATTATGAACTGCTCGCGCTGTCGAACGTCCCGGCCACGCTGCTCTCGCAACGGCAAATGGAACTCGCTCGAACTTACGTGCAAGACCTCGGCGGCGGGTTCTTGATGCTCGGTGGCGATCAATCGTTCGGACTCGGCGGGTATTACAAAACAGTGCTCGAAGAAATCCTGCCGGTGAAATCGGACTTCGAGAAAGAAAAAGATAAGCCGAGCCTCGCGATGGTGTTGGTCATCGATCGCTCCGGTTCGATGGCGGGTCAGAAATTGGAGATGGCAAAGGAAGCGGCAAAGGCTGCGTCTGAATTGCTGGGGCCGCGCGATCAACTGGGAGTGATCTGCTTTGACGATGCCCACAATTGGGTCAGCGAACTGCAATCAGCGGGGAACAAAGGACGCATCGTCGATGAGATTTCGGCGGTTCAAGTTGGTGGCGGTACGAGCCTCTATCCGCCGATGGAAGAGGCTTACAACGCGCTGGTCAACGCGATTGCGAAGCTCAAGCACGTCATCGTGTTGACCGACGGTATCTCGAATCCCGGTGACTTCGAGGGACTGGCTCAGAGCATGGCGAGTGCTCGCATTACCTGCACGACTGTGGGTGTCGGTGACGGTGCGGCGAATGATTTGCTGGAGACGATTGCTCGCATTGGGCAGGGGCGGCACTTCGTCGCGACTGACGCGAGTTCTCTACCGCAGATCTTCGCCAAGGAAACGATGACCGCCAGCAAAGCGGCGATCAATGAGCAGCCGTTTATTCCGCAGGTCATGCGGCCCACGCAAGCGCTCGCGGGGATCGACTTCGAGTCCGCGCCCTTTCTGCTCGGCTATGTCATGACTCGACCAAAAGCGACGTGCGAATTGATCCTCTCTTCCGAACAAGGCGACCCGTTGCTGGCGTGGTGGCGATACGGCTTGGGTACGACGGTGGCGTTTACTTCCGACGCGAAAAGCCGCTGGGCTGCTGAATGGCTGACGTGGCCGGGCTACAGCAAGTTCTGGGCACAAGTCATTCGCCATGCGATGCGTAAGAACGAAGCGAAGGGAGTCACCGTTGGCGTCCAACAACGACATCGCCGAGCGACAATCACGCTCGATGCCGTCGATGCCAGTGGCAAGTTTCTCAATCAGACCGACACCGAGTTGACGGTGATTGACCCGCGACTCGGCGAACGCAAACTTGCAATGACTCAAACCGCACCGGGCCGTTACGTCGCGGAGTTCGACACCCCGAACTCCGGCGCATACCACTTGAACCTATCACAGCGAGCGGCCAACAACGGCCCGATCATCCATCAACAAACACGCGGCATCACAGTCGGTTACTCCGACGAATTGCGTCTGCGTCCGACGAACAACGAGTTGCTGCGACAGATCACAACAGCGACCGGCGGACGTTTCAATCCGAAGCCGAGCGAAACGCTGCTCGACTCACCCAGTGAATCGTCGGCGCAACGCATGGCTCAACAAAGTCGCCCACTGTGGCCAGAGTTGGTGATGCTGTCGCTGATCTTGTTTGTCTTTGACGTCGCACTGCGGCGCATCGACTTGACGGTGTGGCTACCTGCTCGCTGGTCCAGATTACCGCCCACGATGACTCCTGCAAAGCGTGCCATTCGCACCAACAAATCACAGCCACCAAGACGCGATGTGGTTCGACGTTGAGATGACCTTTTTCTCTTATTGCCTGTCATCGTCCCCTTCGTTTCCTTTTGTTAAAAATGTTTTGAACAGAAGAAAACAAAGGGAACGAAGAGGGATTCGACCACAAGTCATTTGATGGAACTGAATGCTGAAGGAAAAGGATTGTGTACCGCGTGAAATCATTTCGGATGTTGTTGGCGTTCGTATTGGTATTGAGTGCGGCAGCGAGCATCACGCGATGTGACGAAGCAATTGCAGACGTTGCAGGCCGCACGTTGGAGGAATGGTCCAGCGAATTAAAGTCGCCAACGCCGGTGGTTCGGCGGCGTGCAGTGTTGGCGATCGGTGCGTTTGGAAAGAACGCGGTGCCGGTGTTGACTCAGGCGTTGAGTCACGACGACGACGTTGTGCGGTATTGGGCAGCGAGTGAGCTGGGCGATCTGGGTGGCGATGCGAAGCCAGCGGTTGAATCGTTGCGAAAGATGTTGGGCGAGAAGTCGATCGGTGTGCGGATCGCGGCAGCATATGCGTTGTGTCGAGTTGGGCTTGTCGATGAAGGGCTGCTGAAGTTGCTTGAAGGGCTGAAGCACAAAGATCGGGGCGTATGGAATGCGTCGGCAGATTTTCTCGCTCGGATTGGTCCACCAGCAAAGGACGCCGTTGCGACGCTCGAAGCAGAAGGGAAGCGAGGCGACGATCACATCGCCGACATCTGTAACGAAGCGCTGCGACGCATTCGAGGAGTCGAGCCGTCACTGCCATCAAAGACGACTAACGCTACTCAAGGAGACGCCGCATCGGGGAAGCCGAACAAGAAGGTGACGGCCGCGAGCGTCTTCTCAAAGGCGTTTCTCGACGAAGATGTCAGTCGGTTTTCAAAACCGAACAGCGACAAGAAGCGGCCCAACATTTTATTGATCAGCGCGGAGGATATTTCGCCGAACCTTGGCTGTTACGGCGATTCGTATGCGATCACTCCGCGACTCGATCAACTGGCGAGCGAAGGGATGCGATTCAGTCGCTGTTTCACTCATGCGGGAGTTTGTGCGATTTCGCGATCGGGTTTGATCACCGGGATGTATCCGGTGTCGATCGGCAGTCAGCACATGCGGTCGCAGATCGTGTTGCCGCCGCATGTGAAAGCGTTTCCAGAATATTTGCGAGCGGCCGGGTACTGGACCACGAACCGGTCGAAGACGGACTACAACTTTCCGCCACCCAAAGCCGCGTGGGATGAGAACAGTCCGCAGTCTCGCGACTGGCGCGGTCGACGGGCGGGGCAGCCGTTCTTCAGCGTGATCAATCTTGTGACGACGCACGAAAGCCAGATTCGCGGCAAGTTCGTCGAGACGCTGCATGATCCTGCGAAAGCTCAATTGCCACCGTACATCCCCGACACACCGGTCACACGCCGCGATTGGGCGCGATACGCCGACTTGCTGACGACGCTCGATCAACAAGTCGCGACGATCTTGGATCAGTTGGCCGCAGACGGACTCGCGGAGGAGACGATCGTTTGCTTCTGGGGAGATCACGGTCAGGGACTGCCGCGCGGCAAAAGGTGGTTGTACGACTCCGGTACGCGGACGCCGCTTATCATCCGCTGGCCAGGTAAGCTGGCGGCCGGTTCGGTTTGTGATGACTTGGTTTGTTTCCTCGACTTCGCCCCGACGATGCTGAAACTTGCGGAAGTCGAAGTCCCGTCGCATCTGCACGGTCGAGTGCTTCCGCCGATTGAAAACGTGATCGCGTCTGACAAATCATCTTCATCTCCCTTGCCCTCGCGTGAATTCATTTTTGGACATCGCGATCGGATGGATGAGACGTATGACCTGATCCGTTCGGCCCGTGATACACGGTTCAAGTACATTCGCAATTACGCGCCGCGACGGCCGTACTCGCAGAACATCACGTACATGAACCAGATGCCGTCGATGCGTGAAATGCGACGACTGAATGTCGAAGGCCAGTTGAGCGGTGCGGTGGTGCAGTTCTTTCGTGAGACCAAGCCGGTCGAAGAATTGTTCGACACCGAAGCCGATCCGCATGAAATCGTGAATCTCGCTGATCGCCCCGAACACGCCGCAACGCTGAACCGAATGCGAGCGGCTCTCGAACGTTGGCAGGAAGAGGTCGATGACTCGGGCTTGATCCCAGAACCGCTGCTTGGCACGCCATTGATGCGACGATGACTCGCATCGCGAAGTCTAGAAATTCTACAAGAACAAGACCGTCGATCAGCCGGATCGCTTAGCCGGGAACCATCATCAACAGTGCCCGCTCACACCGAAGTTGTTTAACCGCAAGCCGCAGGTGTGCGCGTCTGGGCAGCATGCAAGTCGCAGTGCGTTTCGCAATCCCGCACGCCTGCGGCTTGCGGTTAAACGATTTGTGATCACAACCGACTTAATCATGAATAATTCTCACTAGCGTCCGTTTCGGAAGCAGAAGCGACGTTTGCACTGGCCCTAGGCGTGCGGTTCCAGTTCTTGCTGACGTAGTATCGCCATGCGAGCGTGTCCGCCACAGAGTTCGAGATACTCCGAAAAGTCCTTCACGCCGAAGATGTATTTTTCGAGAAATGTTTGATGTACTGAGGGCTCTTCTTCAACGGAGAGCCACTGCTTCAAATGATCCTCGTCGGAGTAATATTCATACGGCATGTTGCCCGGATAACTACCGAAGGGGACTTCGCAGACAGCATCGACGCAAAAGAACGGAATGTCCGTTGAAGTCGGGTCGCGACGAATTTCGTCGTTTGAGATCAGTCGTTCGCAACTGAGAATCACATGTTTGGCCGCGCGAGGTAGTGTGAAGTCAGCAACCGAGGTTCCTCGAATACGAGCATTGCCGAAGCAGTCCGCTTCATGCACATGAATGATTGCGATGTCCGGCCACAACGCGGGAATCGCGACGTATTCAGTTCCCGTGAACGGGCAGACGATTTTCCGAGCGGCACTGTGTCGGAATGTGTCGGTTCCCGCGACGCTGCGAGTTGGAAGAAACGAAAGGCCCATCGACGCCGCTTGAAAACGCAGAGCCAGCGCGTAGTTCGACCACTCACAGAGTTCGACTTGCCCGCTCTCCACGACACGTCGAGCGTGCGGTGATAAACCGCGTGCTTCCAAGCCGACGATGTACGCCGCGTCAACTTGCTTCAGTAATTGACCGCGGCCCGTATTGTTCCCCGCCGCTAGGATTTGAAAGTCATGTGTCGCCGTGTGTCCCGCAAAACCGAGGTTTTGTTTGCGTTGCCGCACAATCTCATGCAGCAGTGCCGTCGCAATGCGATCCGCACCGAAACCTCCTGACGCGAGATAGTCACCGTCATGCACGAAGCGCCGCACCGCCTCCGGCACCGACATTACCTTGTCGATCAACTGCTTCGGCTTGTTTCGAAAGAACTGCCGCGTGACATCCGGATCAACATTCGTAAATAGCGGGCCATTTGCAGAGTCATCGTGAAGCATCTAATTGTCTCGTGAGCTTATTGGGAATCGGGAACGTAGCGGGAAGGTTCAATTGATCGTTGATTATTGGTCGCTGGTCATTGATCATCGAGGAACCGCTAGCGGACGACAGCATAATGACCAATGTTCAACGACCAATAACCAATGACCAATCCGCCGCCCCACAGTCCGCAACCTTTCCTCTCACAACGCCCGCTTCCTATCATCCGCAGCTATGAGCACACCAACACACAAGCAGCTTCGGGCCGGCATGGTCGGCATGGGCATGATCTTTGACGAGACTTACCGCCCGTTTCTTGAGCGGACTCACGTTGAAGGACTTTACGACCGCAAGTTCGGTGACATTGATGTGCCACTCACGGCCGTCGCCACGCGCACAGGAAGCCGAGCAGACAAATATCGCAAGGAAGCGGGGAGTAACATCGGCCCGTTTGCAAGTTATTCCGGAACCGATGCCGTCGCCAAGATGCTGGCCGCTGGCGTTGACTTCGCATGTGTCGCAACTCCCGACGATCGCCACTTTGAGGGAGCCAAGCAGATCCTCGAAGCGGGCGTGAACCTTCTGATCGAAAAGCCGTCGGTGCTGCGTCTGCAAGAACTCGATGAACTGGTCGAGATCGCTCACCGAAAAAGCGTGCTGGCGAAAGTGGTCTATCACAAGTTGCTCGACCCAGATCACAAGCGAATGCGGACACTGGTCGCTGACGGGGTTTTACAGCACATCAACAACGGCTACTGCTCACTGCTGGAGCCGAAGTTGATTTCAGGAGCACAGTTTTCCGAATGGATCACTGGTCGTAATCCCGGCACCTACGTCGCCGTGCATTACATCAAGCTAATTGATTTCAGTTTCGGCGGACGATTGAAGACGATCACTGCGACTGGGCAGCGAGGCATCGTCGGGCCTCAAGATGGGCCAACCTGGGACAGCACGCAAATGCGGATGGTCTACGAGTATGCGGATGGTCGGGAGGCGGCCTTCGACATCCACACGTCGTGGGTCACACCTGACAATTTCCCCGGCTATGTCGAACAAGAGGTGCAATTTCGCTTCGACAACGGAGTCTGGAATGGTCACTCACGCAAACGCGGCATTGAGCTGACTGTCGAAGGAAAAACTCCGGTCGAAATGAAGACGACAATCAACACGCACTACAACGGCAAGTCGCTCGAACCGTGGGGTCAGCGATCGCAGCGTGGTTACGGCATAGAAGTCATTGAACGGTTTGCTCGCGAACTGGCCTACGTAGAATTCGGCGGCGACGTTGCTGGTCGCGCCGCTCGATTCGCCGAAGTTCAAAAGCTCGCCTACAACGAACTCGCCGCCGATCGCCAAACGGTTGCCGCCGTACAGGCTCTCGAAGCAATCCTCGCACATGCAGCGAACGATGAACCTGACTGCGTTGTCCGAGTCAACGGAGTTGATGGAGGACTGGTCCTTTATCGCCCCGGCAGTAGCCATGCCGAAGTGCTTTATCTACCGAAAGTGTGATTACCAGTTTGACCTCGTTGTGATTCACAGCAACGATCACCCACAGTCTTCTGCCTGATCCGTGTCCCATCCAAGTTTCATCCGTGGCCAAATTCCTGAACCGTTTCAGCCACGGATGAAACACAGACGGAACACCGATTGGGAATAAATTCTTTGTCCGATATCTGCCCTCAGGGAGTTTCTTCATGATTGCGATGCGAGCATTTGCTTTTGTCTTGGCGTTGGTTGTCTCAGGGGCGATTGATCTAACCGCATCTGCTCAATCGCAGCACTCAGGCATTGATCCAGACGGCTTCGACAAGGAGGTCCGAGTGCAAGACGACTTGTTCTTGCATGTGAATGGTCGCTGGCTGCTGAGGACGGAGATTCCGGCAGACAAATCGAATTACGGCTCGTTCAACAAACTGATCGACGAGGCACAACTCAACATCCGCGCGATCATCGAAGAGTCGGCGAAAAATGCCACTGATGAGAATGGCCGGAAGGTTGGGAACTTTTTCAACAGCTATATGAACGAGGCACTGGTCGAGCAACTTGGCTTGAAGCCGTTACAAAACGAGATCGACAAAATCGAGAAACTGACAGACAAGAACGATGTCACCCGGTACTTCGGGTACAGCGAAACGATTGGCGTCGGCGGACCGATCGGATTCTTTGTCGATCAAGATGATCGAGTCTCAACGCAGCATCTCGCGGGGATCATTCAAAGCGGGACAACGCTGCCGGATCGCGACTACTACCTGCAGGACGAGCCGAAGTACCTCAAAGCACGACAAGCGCTGAAGACGTATATCGCCAAGTTGTTTCAGTTGAGCGGCAAGGCTCACGGCGATCATGCGGCGGACGCGATTTTGGAACTTGAGACGAAGCTAGCGAAGATACAATGGGACCGCACGACACTGCGAGATGCCGAGAAACGCTATAACAAATTTCAAGTCGGCAAACTGAAGGAACTAACGCCGAACTTCGCTTGGCCAGTCTACTTTGAAGCTGCTGGAGTGAAGGGCCTGACTGAACTCAACGTCGTCACGCCGAGCTATTTCGAGGGCTTAGAAAAGATCATCGCCGAGACGTCGATCGAAACATGGAAGCAGTATTTGCACTTTCGCTTGATCGACTCGGCAGCGGGGTTACTCCCGAAGGCATTCGTCGAAATGCACTTTGAGTTGCACTCGAAGGAACTCGGCGGGATCCCCGAACAGCAGCCGCGTTGGAAGCGAGCGGTCGATACGACAGCCGGCGGCGGCAGTAATCGCATGGGAGTTCTCGGCGAGGCGGTCGGGCAGTTGTATGTCCAAAAGCATTTCAAGCCGCAAGCGCGTGCAAAGATGAATCAGCTCGTCAGTAATTTGCTCAAAGCATTCGAGCAGAGCATTCACGATCTGACTTGGATGACCGACGCGACGAAGAAACAAGCGCTGGTCAAACTCTCGAAGATCACACCGAAGATCGGCTATCCAGTGAAATGGCGAGATTACTCGAAGCTGACGATTTCCGCAGATGATCTCGTTGGCAACATGCGGCGTGCAGCGTTGTACGAGCATCAGCGAATGCTCGACAAACTCGGTCAACCGGTCGATCGCGGCGAATGGGGGATGACTCCGCAAACGGTCAATGCGTACTACAACCCCGGCCTCAACGAGATCGTGTTTCCGGCTGCGATTTTACAACCACCGTTCTTTGATGCGGACGCCGACGACGCGGTGAACTACGGCGGCATCGGCGCGGTCATCGGTCATGAGATCAGTCATGGCTTCGATGATCAGGGCTGCAAGTACGACGGTGATGGCAATCTCAAAAACTGGTGGACCGAGTCCGATCAAGCCGCCTTTGAAAAGCTCACCGGCAAATTGGTCGCTCAATACGAAGGCTACGAAGCGCTGCCGAGCAAGAAGGTCAACGGTCGGTTGACTCTGGGGGAAAACATCGCCGACCTCTCCGGAATGGCGATCGCCTTCAAGGCGTATCGACTGTCGCTGGACGGCAAAGAGGGTCCAGTTCTCGACGGCTACACATCGAGCCAGCGTTTCTTCCTCGGCTGGTCACAAATCTGGCGGCGCAAGTATCGCGATGCCGAACTCGTTCGCCGCTTGGTCACCGATCCGCACTCGCCATCACATTTCCGAGGCAACGGACCAGTCACGAATCTCGACGCCTTCTACGAAGCATTCAACGTCAAGCCGGGCGACAAGCTGTTCAAACCGAAAGAAGAACGAATTCAGATTTGGTAAGGAACGAAGTGTCGTGAAGTGTTCCCCTTGCTGACGCTGCGGGTTACTTGGGATGAATCCTCTCTCATGCACATCGCGATTATCACTGCCGGCGGAGCGGGAATGTTTTGTGGGTCGTGCATGCACGACAACACTTGGGCTCGCGCGTTGATGGCTCGCGGCGTTGAGGTCTCGCTGATCCCGACTTACACGCCGATCCGCGTTGATGAGGAGAACGTCAGCGACGCACGCGTCTTCTTCGGCGGCATCAACGTCTATCTGTCGTCGCAGTGGCATTGGTGGCGAGCGGTGCCGAGTTTCCTCAAACACTGGCTCGATCACCCGGCGATCATCCGCTGGGCGACGAGCAAAGCGGTCAGCAACGACGCGAAGCAGCTCGGCCAACTGACGCTCGACATGCTGGCTGGCGAATCCGGACCGCAGCGCGAGCAAGTCGAAGAACTCGCACAGTTCATCGGCGAACAATTGAAGCCGGACATTGTTGTCTTCAGCAACGCTCTCTTGGCCGGATCGGTTCGCCGAATCAAACAACTCTTCGCTGGCCCGGTGCTGTGCGTACTGCAAGGGGACGACATCTTCCTCGACTCGCTCCCCGACTCGCATCGCGAGCCGGTCCTGCAAGCATTGCGAAACCGCGCTCGCGACTTCGACGGATTCATCACGCACAGCCGCTACTACGCCGAGCACATGGCCGCCGAGCTGTCGATCCCGCTCGACCGTTTTCATCAACTACCGCTCGGCATCGACTTGACCGGCCACGACGGACAACCGCGCCCGGCCGGCGATCCGTTCACAGTCGGCTACTTCGCCCGCCTCTGCCCGGAGAAGGGGCTGCATCTGCTGGTCGAAGCGTTCGTTCGTTTCCACGCCAAGCACCCGCGCACGCGACTGCGAGTCAGCGGCTACTTGGGCGATCGCGACCGCTCCTACTTTGAACAAGTCCGTTCACAAGCCGCTCGACTCGGCTCCGCATTCGAGTTCGTTGGCAGCCCCGCAACGCAGGCCGAGAAGGTCGAGTTCCTGAAGTCGCTGGATGTGCTCAGTGTCCCGACTGTCTACCGCGAACCGAAAGGACTCTCGATCCTCGAAGCGTTAGCGAACGGCGTCCCTGTCGTTCAACCCGCGCACGGAGCGTTTCTCGAACTCATCAAAGCCACACAAGGCGGACTGCTGTTTGAGCCAGGAAACGTTGATGACTTGACGGCTCAGTTGGAGCTATTGGTCAGCGATCCAAATCTTCGCGAGCGACTGTCAAAAACTGGTCAGCAACAAACCCGTGAGAAGTTCTCGGCTGAGGCGATGGCCCAGCAAAGCGTGCGACTATTTGAGCGGATGCGAGCATGACTTTCTGTTTCACGTTGCGATCTTTGCGTGAGGATACTCATCAAGCAATTTGGAGTAGATTGGCACAGTACGTAATAGCTTTTGAAGTGCTCTTTGGTTTGTCATGCCGCGTAGCTTCTCACGGAAGTCAGAGTGAACGCGGAGCGGCACTTCAATCGCTGTGTCGCGCCCGAGTTCTCTGCGAGGATCATCAAGCAACGCCTTGCCGATCAAAGCCCATATGATCCAAAAGGGCATAAACAGCACGGTGAAGATGACGAACAGGCCCCGGCCTTTTCCAGCTCCAGTCGTCCATTTCTTTTCGCACTCCACACGTACTGGATGGAGATCATTCGTAGGAAAGCCTGACAGAACGCATTCACGACCGTATGGCAACTCACCCGTGTCAATCATGCGATTGATGATGTCGATGATTCCGGACTCATATGCGCCCTGTCCCACCATTTTGCGGAGTTCACTGAGTCGAGGAACTTTTGTGGAATTTCCACAAGTGCAAATGACGCTCGAACCGGCCATTGATGCGGCGACTGGAATTGTCTGCCCGCATTGGCAATCGATTCCGTAAGAATGCTGGGTCATCGACATTCACTTTCTGTTTACTGGAAATCACGTGGCGTAAGGGCGACCAAACACTTCGATGAACCTATTCGGCAAGCACGTCTCGGTCTTCTAAAACCATAGTCCGCGACCAAAGTATTGGAGAAGGTCTCTTTAGACTGGTGGCTCAGTTTCAAAATCACGAAAGTTTGGTGGGGACATAGCTGTCGGCTTAACAGCGGAACTTTTGCTGGTGTTCCCCGCGATCGACACAGGACTTCCCAACGCCATCACGGCACGACTTGCATTCCGGAAGCCTGTGCCGCTCTTTGTCGGATGTGATTGGAAACGAGTTCCGTTTCAACAACCGACAACGCCGCGGCCAAGTGCAAGGCGTCGAGCGTGCGGATCGAAAGTGTGTTGGGAGGGCGGAAGCAGGTTTGAACGACGTGTTGGAATTCGGAGTAGAGCGAGAATTCCTCAGTGACCAATTCCAGAGCGCCGGCCGCAATGTCGATCTGCAATTCGTCGGCCAACGCATCAGCGGTTTGATTGGTGATGGCGGCATCCGCTTCGTGTCGCCGAATCGTCAACAGCGTTTCGAACTGGCCGAGCGACGAGGTCCGAATCAGGGCTGACCGCTCGGCCAGCGCGCGGAAGACGGTGGAATCAGGTTCGGCCAATTTCAACTTCGTCAGCGCCGAAGAATCCCAGTAGTCCATGACTCATGTCCGATCGGGACGCAGTTCGTCCAAAATTTCTCGGACGGTCGCAGATTTGCTGAGGCGGTGAACGCCCGAAGTTGATCCAGCTTTCTCAGCCACTACTCGCGACTGACCGTCGATGCGGGACGGGCCGGTGGCGCGGCTTGCAACTCACGAGTCAGAAAGCGGAGTAAGTCCTCTTTCTGTTCTTGAGTCAACTGCGTTATTGACGATTGAATCTCGTACAAGCTCCTAGAAACTCGAGTTCGATCAGAAAGGCGCAGCCCGCGATGGTGGCTTGCAACTGATCGACGAGAATCACAAGAAACAGCATGGTGCCGCCGGTGGCGTTGAGGTTATACAACGATCGGAAAACCGAACGGACTCTTCGGCTTGAGGGCCTCGATCACACATTTCATTTTTCGCACGCATCACTCACCGAAAAGTCTGGACCGATCCTCTCGCACTCGTGATGTGCTTTACAAAGACATTTGCCAAGAGGTCATCGGTTTCGATTGCGCTGGTAGGTCCCGGGAATGGATTGTTGTAAATAATATAACCACTTTTACTGCTTCCCCACCGGAATCCAGTAGCAACGATGATGTGATAAAGCCCATCTTTTATGTAGCGAGACACCCACAGTGGCCCCTTGAGAAGTTCGTCAATAAACGCTTCACAACCGTCAGTAAGCCCAACATCATAAAAGGCTGGGGCATGTTTGAATTTTTCGCCAGACCACATCGTCATTCCTAGCCCGTTTCCGGCGACTTGATACTTCTTGTCCTCGAGGCCATTTGCTTTACAGTCGGCGACGTCGATGCCAGCGCCTCGCAACTGGCGGTCATGAATCTCAAACGCAAGGATTCTGAACAAAGGAGAGGTTGAGGAAAACATCGCTGGGAGATTCGCATTGGGGTGTTTTGGAAAGATCCTTTTGGGAATGGAGTCCCAGCGATGCACCAGCACTTTACGTTTGA
>JAPLNX010000151.1 GCA_026400935.1 Planctomycetia bacterium
CGGCACGGAAGCAACGTTGATGGCGTTGCGAGTGGCTCGCATCGCGACTGGCCGCACGAAGGTCATCAAGTTCGCAGGGCATTTTCACGGCTGGCACGACATCGTGATTATCTCGTCCGAGCCACCGCATCCGGCGACCGCTTCTGCAAACGGTGTCGCAACCGCCGCCGAATACGACACTCCGGGAGTGACTCCCGGAGTTTATGGCGACTTGGTCATCGTCCCGCCGAACGATCTCGATGCACTGTCGAAAGCGATCGACGAACATCAACCAGCCTGTGTCATTCACGAAGGGAATGGATCGCGTTGGGGAGCGGTTCCCGCGCGAGCGGAATTCATTCGCGGCATGCGACAACTGACTCAGACAAAGGGGACCATCTTTATTCTCGACGAGGTCATCACCGGCTTCCGAGTTGCTCCCGGTGGTTTCCAAGAAGTCTGTGGCGTGACGCCGGATCTCACAACGTTTGCCAAGGTGCTCGCCGGAGGTTTGCCCGGTGGAGCACTCGTGGGCCGAGCGGACTTGATGCAGGTCTTGGCCTATGGAAATCCGCTCGGCAAGAAGATGAAACATCCCGGCACTTACAACGGCAATCCGTTGTCAGCAGCCGCCGGCATCGCCGCGTTGGATATTGTGGCGACAGGTGTTCCGACTCGTCGTGCGAATGAAACTGCGACGAAGTTGCGTCGGGAATTGAACGCTTTCTTCACCAAACTGAGCGTAAATTGGGTTGCGTATGGTGATTTCTCAGCGATCAAAATCCTTCCCGAATACGACGGTCCGCGACCAGATCACGATGACTTTTTGCCATTCGGCGGCGATTGGCGTCAGCTCGATCGCAAGTTCGACACCGCGCTTTCTCAAGCATTCCGATGCGCTCTGTTGCTCGGCGGAATCGACTGGATGGGCTGGGGCGGATCAACGTCAACTGCGCACAACGATGAAGATGTTGAACGCACAATTTCGGGTTTCGCGACGGCAATTGGTCTGTTGCGAAACGAGGGATTAATTCCCTGATGCAAGATTTAAGGGACACAATCGACGGGACGTCGTCGGACGAGTTAATACTTGAGGAAACTGCGATACGTTCGCCTGACCTTCTCACTGCACCGTTGCGATCGACGATGTTTCGGCTCGGTTGGCCGGTGTTTGTCGAGCAGTTCTTGTCGTTTCTCGTCGGATTCACGGACACATACCTTTCGGGCTGGATCAGCAAAGAGGCGACGACGGCGGTCGGGTTGGCCGCGTATGTCGGCTGGTTGGCATCGAACATGTTCTTGTTGGTGAGCAGCGGAACGGTAGCGGTGATCGCTCGGCATTGGGGCGCGGGAGAGTTTGAAGACGCGAACAAGGCTGCAAATCGGGCGTTGGCATTGGGCGCGGTTGTGGGCCTGAGCGTCTATGGGCTGATTTGGTTTGCGGCCCCGTGGTACGCGTGGCTCATGAAGCTCGATCCCGATACCGCGACGATGGTTGTACGGTTTCTGAGAATCGACGGAGCGGGCTATCTCTTCTCCTGCTTGACGGTCGCGGGGGCGGCCGCACTGCGCGGGACCGGGCAGATGCGTGTGCCGATGGTGATTCTGGTGATCGTGAATCTTTTCAACATGCTGGTAACGACGTTGTTGTCGGGAGTCGGTCCCTCCGAATGGTTGTTGCTGTCGGAACGATTCGGTTTGCCAAAATGGGGCGTTGATGGAATCGCGATTGGAACCGTCACCGCACGAATCGTTGGCAGTATGTTGATCTTGGTCGTGCTGAGTCGTGGCCAATATCAGATCAAGCTGTTGCCCCAAGAAGTCAAACTGAGCGGGGAGCCAGTCCGTCGTATTTTGAAGATCGGTTTGCCAGCGGGTTTCGACGGAATTTTGCGTTGGATCGGACAGCTCTTTTTTCTGATGATCATTGCTCGGCTAAGCGACGATCCGTTCGAACAAACGGCAATCTTGGCAGCCCATGCGATTGGAATGCAGATCGAGGCGCTGTCGTTCTTACCGGCGTGTGCGTGGGGCATGGCCGCAGCAACGCTCGTTGGCCAATCGCTTGGCGCGAAGTTGCCCGATCGTGCTCGCCTAGGGGGACATGAAGCGGTTTTGCAGTGCGGACTGTTTGCCGTTGTGCTGACTCTAGTATTCTTCTTTGCTGCGTCACCGATCTATCAACAGATGCATCAAGACCAGCAAGTTCACACCGTCGGCGTTCCCGCATTTCGTTTCAACGCGCTGTTTCAAGTCCCGCTCGTCGTGGCGATCGTCTACACGTTTGCATTGCAAGGAGCTGGTGAAACTCGGCAGCCGATGTTTGTTAGCCTGATTGGTGCCTTCGGAGTCCGCATTCCTCTGGCCTATCTCTGCGGCATCGTCCTTCACGGCGGATTGATCGGCGCGTGGGTCGGCATGTGTTGCGACAACGCCGTCCGTGCGATCTTGGTCATGTGGCTTTTCCGACGCGGACGCTGGCTATCAATCAAGTAACTCGAAGCCGTGTCAACGAAGGTGAAAGATCTTGAGCGGCGATGATTGACGTTCCGTTCTAACGATCGTCATGCCAGAATCCCGTTGTCGCGAATCGCGTGAGCCGACCGATATTTACCCACACTCAAGCGATCCCTTCTCTGCCCGCCGAGCTTGCTTGATCACTCACGATCGCACTTCCAAGGATGCCTTTCATGACAACATCCATCAGCACTGGACCTCATCTGCGAATTCCTGTCGCCAATGCACAAGAGCGGTTTGCCTGTGAATTGTTCGACAGTTTATGGGATCGTTACCGACAACGAGTCGTACATGTGCGAAGCTATGAGCAACTCATCGCGTCTGCGGGAGCGACGTTCGTCAACGATCATATCGCCTTCAGAACGATCGCTGGCCAGAGCCCGCTCACAGGAATCTCGCTGTTGTCCCGGCTGTTTGAAGCACTCGGATATCGAGCGGCCAACTGCTACCAATTCGAAGACAAGCATCTGAGTGCGATTCACTTCCAGCATCCGAATGGTCAGTTCCCGAAGTTGTTCATCTCGGAATTGAAGTCGTGGGAGTTGAGTTCGTCAGCGCGAGACATCCTGCATTGCTCCGCCTCGAAGCATCGCACACCAATTTCGGAGGACCTGCTCGTCGGACTGCATCAGCTTAAAAACGGCACTGTCAGTCCAACCCAACAGGCTCAATGGCTGCAAACGGCGGTCGAGTCCATCCAGGACTTGCCCTGGCCGGTGCCGGAGATGAGCGATGTCATCACGATTAACAAAGAGAGCCAGTACGCCGCGTGGGTGCTTGTGCATGGCAACAACGTGAATCACTTCACATCGCTAATTAACTCACACGGAGTCGAATCGCTTGGCGACATTGAAAAGACAATCGCCGCTCTGCAACAAGCGGGCGTCCCCGTTAAAACAGAAATCGAGGGCGATCGCGGCACGAAGCTCCGTCAATCCGCCACTGAAGCCGCAGTCATCGACGTTGCCGTTCGCGATCAAGGCCGCGAAACAACCATGAGTTGGACCTATGCCTATTTCGAACTCGCCGAACGAGGTTTTGTTACCGACCCCGAAACCAGCACACGCAGTCGCTTCGAAGGCTTCCTCGGCCCTCAAGCAACACAGTTGTTTGAAATGACTCGCACCAATCGCTGAGAAGTTTTGATCGATCCGTTTCGGTAGGATCAAATGCGTCACCGATTGATTCGACGGCTTTGGAAGTCGGCTACCGTGAAAAATGTCGGACTCTGGCTCACTTAACTGCTCAATATTTCGGGCAAATCTCACCGTCGTGCATAAGCCCAAATCCATCGAGAGAAGCTTGGTGGGGATTGCGAGCATCGTTCGACTGAAACTCATCTTCAGCGTCGTGGTTAGAACTCCGCGCTCTTCGGCACGCGTGGGAACGGAATGCAGTCGCGGATGTTGGCCATGCCGGTGACGAGCTGAATCAGTCGTTCAAAACCGAGGCCGAAGCCTGCGTGTGGGACAGTGCCGTAGCGTCGCAGATCGACGTACCACCAATAGGTCTCTGGATCGAGATGGCACTCTTTCATCCGTTCGAGCAACACATCCAATCGCTCTTCGCGTTGGCTGCCACCGATGATTTCGCCGACTCGCGGAACGAGCACGTCCATTGCACGCACCGTTTTTCCGTCTTCGTTGCAACGCATATAAAACGGCTTCAGCGTGCGCGGGTAATCGAACAGGATCACCGGCTGTTTGAAATGTTCTTCGGTGAGAAAGCGTTCGTGCTCTGACTGCAGGTCGGCTCCCCATTCGATCGAGTACTCGAATTTCTTGCCGGACTTTTGCAGCACGTCGATTGCTTCCGTGTACGGCAGGCGAATGAATTCGTGATCGAGAATGTTCTGCATGGTGGCGAGTAGTTCGTGCTTCTCGTCGATCCGTTCATTGAAAAAGGCCATGTCAGCTTCGCAGTTCTTCATGACGTCGCCGATCACCGTTTTGATGAACGACTCAGCGAGCTTCATGTTGTCGGTCAGGTCGCAAAACGGCATCTCCGGTTCGACCATCCAGAACTCAGCGAGGTGCCGAGTTGTGTTGCTGTTCTCGGCACGAAACGTCGGGCCGAACGTGTAACACTCGCCGACCGAGCAGGCGAAGATCTCGGCTTCCAACTGGCCGCTGACCGTGAGCGATGCGGGCTTGCCGAAGAAGTCGAGTTCAAAGTTCACCGGCTTGCCGGAGGCGGCAAGCTTGTGCAGGTCGAGCGTGGTGACCTGAAACATCTGCCCGGCCCCTTCGCAATCACTGGTGGTGATGATCGGCGATTGGATGTAGCAGAAGCCGCGCGACTGAAAGAAATTGTGAATGGCCGTCGCCGCCGCGTTACGGACTCGCGTAATGGCACCAAACGTGTTCGTTCGCGGACGCAGGTGAGCAATCTCACGCAAGAACTCAAACGAGTGTCCCTTCTTTTGCAGCGGATACTTTAGCGGGTCCGCTTCGCCAAGTACTCGCAATGACGTGGCATGCACTTCGATCCGTTGCCCTTTCGCGGGCGAATCTTTTACTTCGCCTTCGATGGCAATACTCGCTCCGGTCGTGACATGTTTGATTGCGTCAGCGTAGCCGGGCACATTGGCGTCGATGACAACCTGCAAGTTGGCCATGCAACTGCCGTCGTTGAGTTCGACGAACGAAAACGCCTGTTTCGAATCACGCCTCGTGCGCACCCAACCGCGCACATCCACAAGTTGACCTGCTTCGCCGGTCTTCAACGCTTGCGCGACTTTCATCCGTATCATCACCGCACTCCTTGCTTGGTTCGATCTTCGCTCAATCATGTTTGAGCAAGGCGAGTTCTGTTTTTTGTCGAAGCACAATTAGCCGGAACGTGACAACGTCAGATTTTACATTCAAACCGTGGGTTAGTGCTCATTGGCTAATTGTTCTTCGACAAAGACTAGCCGAGTCGCGCCCGTTGCGGGAGTTTTGTTGCGAAGATTTCGTGTCCCTACATTGGGAGAATATCGACGCACACTGTCCGTGAAACGCCGAGCACCTCGCACCGTCAGTCGCACAACAGGCTTTTTCTGCATGGCGCACCTCCTTGTGTCACGCAGAATCCTTGATTTACCCTAACACGCTGTCCCGAAAATAAAGTGACTAGGTACTTACCCTTTTGAGAAGCAACGACTCAGGTCGTCGCAATTCAAAACTACTTGCCACTGAACATGAGAAAGCATGTCTATGCTCAATGCGGAAGTCGCACGGATCTTTGAAGACTTAGCTGATCTGCTTGAACTGGACGGCGCGAACACATTTCGAGTTCGCGCCTATCGCAATGCCTCGCGTACCGTCGAAAGTCTGTCTGCCGACATCGCTGCGATTGTTGAACATGATTCAGCGGAGTTGCAGCAACTCGATGGCATTGGCAAAGACCTCGCGGACAAGATCGTCGTGATTGTTCGCACAGGAAATCTGCCGCAGCTCGAAGAACTGAAAGCGAAGATCCCCATCGGCGTCGTACACATGCTCCGGATTCCGGGTCTCGGCCCAAAGAAAGTCTCAGCACTCTTCAAAGAACTCGGACTGGAAACGCTTGAATCGCTCAAGCAAGCTGCCGAACAAGGCCGGATTGCTGAACTCAAAGGCTTCGGCAAAAAGACCGAGCAGACGATCTTGGACGGGATCGCACTCGCCACCGAAGCAGGCAAGCGAGTTTTTCTGTCGGATGCAAAAGCCGAAGCAGATGCGATCGTCGCCGACTTGCAACAACTCGACTGCATTCAACAGGCGACCGTTGCTGGAAGCTGTTGTCGTCGCAAGGAGACTGTCGGTGATCTCGATGTGCTAGTGACCTCATCAGACTCGAACGCTCCGATGGATCGTCTGGCCGCGAATCCGCTAGTTGTCAAAGTGCTTGCTCGCGGCGATACAAAGCAGCGAGTGCGACTCCGATCGGGGCTTGAACTCGATCTGCGTGTTGTCCCCGAAGAATCGTTCGGAGCGGCCGCTCAATACTTCACCGGCTCGAAAGAGCACAACATTGTGATCCGCCGCCGTGCTCAAGAACGGGGCCTAAAGTTGAACGAATACGGCCTCTTTCGTGGCGACGAAATCGTGGCTAGTCGCACCGAAGCCGAGGTCTACGCGGCTGTCGGCCTCCCTTGGATTCCGCCGGAGCTACGCGAGAATCGCGGCGAAATCGAACGTGCCGAAGCAGGAAAACTTCCGGATCTGGTCGAACTTTCCGACATGCGCGGCGACCTGCACATGCACACGACTGCGACTGACGGCCTGAATTCGATTCGTGAAATGGCCGAGGCGGCAAAGTCACGCGGATTGAAATACATCGCGATCACCGATCATTCCAAACGAGTCACGATGGCGAATGGTCTCGACGCCGACCGGCTCCGAGCCCACTGGGCCGAGATCGAGAAAGTTCGCTCACAAGTCAGCGGCATCCACATCCTGAAAGGGATCGAATGCGACATACTCGAAGATGCGACGATGGATCTGCCGGATGATGTACTTGCCGAAGCGGACTGGGTGATTGCCGTGCTACACTACGGTTTGAAACAGCCGCGAGAACAAATCGACAAGAGGTTGCTCAACGCCATTCGCAATCCGCATGTCGATGTGATCGGCCATCTCACCGGTCGGTTGATCGGACATCGTCCCGGTGCCGACATGAGCTTTGACGAAATTCTCAAAGCGGCGGCTGATCATGGTGTGATGTTGGAGATCAACGCTCATCCAAGTCGTCTTGACCTCGATGACATTCACGCCGTTGCGGCAAAAGACCGAGGCATTCCGATCGTGATCAATACCGATTCGCACAACATTCAAGGTTTCGACGTGATGCAATACGGAGTCTTTCAAGCCCGCCGTGCCGGACTGGAAGCAAAGGACGTCGCAAATACAGAGTCGTTCGATCAATTCCGCAAGCGGCTTGAGCGGTGATCAAAGTCATCGCCAGTTTAAGGTTTCCCTCGTGCCGCCACTCATCCGAGTCTTGATTACTGATGGATCGCCGTTAACTCGGTCCGCCATACGGCGGCAATTGACAGCCGCCGGTGACGTTGAGGTTGTTGGCTCAGCGGCAAATGGTCGGCAGATGCTGCAACAGATTGAGGTGAGCGATCCACAGGTCGTGGTGCTCGACATCGAAATGCCTGAGATGGACGGTCTGCGTGCATTGGCTTTGCTGCGTAAGAATCATGCCACGCTTCCGGTGATCATGTTTAGCCACTTGCTGCGACGCGGCGCACCGGAGTCGGTCGAATCTCGGTTGCTGGGTGCGAACGAATCGCTTTTTAAACCCGACGAAAAAGAGGCGCTAGCACAGTGCATTGATCAAGAACTGCTCCCACGCATCCGAGCCTTGGCCGGCGCGACTTTGCAGTCGGCCAAGATTCAAAAGGTTCCAGCAGTTCAATCAAGGACACCGAGCAAAGCCGAACAGACTCCAACCTCAATTTCTCCACAACGAACAGCCAGTGCCACAAAGGACGAATCATCGACTCGCGCGAGGCTGCCGTTAGAGATTATTGCAATCGCCTCATCAACCGGCGGACCTGCTGCTCTGGCTGATTTACTTTCTGGGTTGCCAGCCAACCTGTCGGTGCCAATCGTCGTCGTGCAACACATGGGAGCGGGATTCACTGGCGGCTTGGCAGATCGACTCGCTTCTAAATCGGGGCTCAAAGTTTCAGAAGTGCAAGACGACGCACCGCTTGCTGCGGCCCAAGTCTGGATTGCTCGCGGCGATTATCATCTTTACTTGGAACGTCGCGCAACCGGTGTGCGAGTACGACTCAATCAAGCTCTGCCCGAAAACGAGTGCCGACCCGCGGCCGATGTTCTGTTTCGCTCGGTGGCCGAACTCTTCGGTCCGCGAGCGTTAGCAATTGTTCTTACGGGAATGGGAAACGACGGACTGGCTGGCTGCCGCCGAATCCGTGAGTCTGGTGGCCGAGTTCTCGTCCAGGACCAAGCCACGAGCACAGTCTGGGGGATGCCTGGTCAAGTCGCGAACGCCGGCTTGGCCGACGCCGTTCTATCGATCAAACAATTGAGCCGTGAGATCACGCATCATCTCATGCAACGACGTTGAGATTTGAGAAATCATGCCCGTTAGTCCAACCAACTTTGACTGGATACGTCGCCTCGCCGAAGAACGGACAGGGAACGTGCTCGATGCGACGAAGACCTATCTCGTCGAAACGCGATTGGCACCGATCGTAGAATCATTCGGTCTGTTAAGCATTGATGCGCTGGTTGACTCGTTGCGAATCGCGACGAACTTGGAACTCGAACGCCGTGTCGTGGAAGCGTTGCTCACTCATGAGACCTCGTTCTTTCGCGACCCGCATTACTTTGACGAGCTCGCAGTGACGATCTTGCCAGACTTGTTGCGTCGCCGGCAGACTCAACGCCGCTTGACAATCTGGTGTGCCGCCTGCTCGTCCGGACAAGAGCCATACAGTGTTGCGATGTTGTTGCATGAGCTACTCGGCGGACTCAATGAGTGGAATTTGCGCATCATCGCCACCGATTATTCGCGACCAATGCTCGATCAAGCACGACGTGGCAGTTACAGCGCAGTAGAGATGCAACGTGGCCTATCACCAACGAGGCTGACTCGCTACTTCCAACGAGAGGGTTCTCGCTACACCGTGGTTCCCGAACTGAAACGCTTGATCGAGTTTCGAGAGCTCAATCTCGCCGTCGACAAACCACCACAGCCCCGCTTTGACCTTGTCCTGATTAGGAACGTGCTGATCTATCTGTCGGAGAGTCTGTCGCGAGACATACTTGAGCGAATTCACGATTCCCTGGCGACCGATGGCCTGCTCCTGCTAGGTTCGACAGAGACCCTCATTCCAACACCCGACAAATTTACTCGTGCGAATCAATGTCGGGTTGCCTGCTACCTGCCGGTGACCACTTGCATTAGCAGGCTGATTGGAATTGTTCACGCTTTAGGGGCAGCCGTTCTTTCCACGAATTCAAAAAGAATACACACACCATGAGCAGTAACTACGACGCATTGTTGATTGTTGGATTTGGTGGTCCGGAGAAGCCGGACGACGTTATGCCGTTTTTAGAAAATGTGACGCGTGGCAAGCCAGTTCCGCGAGAACGGCTGCTGGAAGTGGCCGAGCATTACATGCACTTTGGCGGAGTCAGTCCGATCAATCAGCAGGTACGAGATTTGATCGCCGTGTTGCAGCCCGAACTGTTGCGTCGTGGGATTGGATTGCCTCTGTATTGGGGAAATCGGAATTGGGCACCGTTGCTCACCGACACGCTTCAGGAGATGACAGACAAGGGGGTAACACGAGCACTGGCGTTTGTGCTGGCGGCATACAGTTCGTATTCGAGCTGCCGCCAGTATCGAGAAAATATCGAAGCAGCTCGCCAAACGACTGGTGAGAGCGCTCCGCACATCGACAAGGTCCGAGTCTTTTACAATCACCCGGACTTCATTGAGGCAAACGTGGATCGAATCCGTGCGGCCATCGAGCAACTACCTGCGGAGGGGCGCGATTCCGCGCACATCGCATTCACGGCTCACAGCATTCCGATGGTTATGGCGGACAATTGCCAGTATGCGGCACAGTTGATGGAAACAAGTCGGTTGATTGCCGAACAGTTGAATATTCCGGCGTCGCGGTGGCGGCTGGTTTATCAAAGCCGTAGCGGTCGCCCGACCGATCCGTGGCTGGAACCCGACATCCTTGATCATCTGCAAACGCTCAAAGACCAGTCGGTGGCTCAAGTCGTGATCGCCCCGATCGGTTTTCTGTCTGACCACATCGAAGTACTGTTTGACCTTGATGACGAGGCTGCGGTGAAATCAAAAGAACTTGGCTTACAGATGGCCCGGGCCGGGACAGCCGGAACGCATCCAAAGTTCGTGTCGATGATTGGTGAACTGATTGCCGAGCGATTGGCTGCGCGAGCCGCGACCGATATCGCCGATTGCAGTTCGGAACGACGAGCGATCGGTCAGTTTGGCCCTAACCACGATGTCTGTCCAACCGACTGTTGCCCGTATCCGATCCGTCGCGGTTGATAGTCGCTATGGAAACAGGTTCGCTCGTTTTGGAACGTAACTCGAAGCCGGATTGCCGGTTCTGAACGCCCCAAGTCTCCCGCTGGACGTTAAGTTGAGGTGGATTTTATGGGAAGGAACGACACCGCTTGATTCAAAACCGAGGGCGGGTGATAATCTCGCGTTTTTCAGCGGCCGCCGGACGTGGTCGTAACGGGATTTCAGACAGAAATCACTCAAGGACGAGGTGCTTAAACGGTCTAGCACTCGCGGGTTAGATCGAGGCAGCTCCAACAGACATGCCGCGATGGGTGATTGTCGATGCTGAAGAAGACTGAACTCGCCGAGTACAAAACACTGCTCATCAACCTTCAGGCTCGTCTCCGCGGGGACGTGCAGCATTTGGCGGATGGAGCGTTGAATCGCGGTGACGGCGACGGCGATTCAAAAAGTCCGACGCACATCGCAGAACTCGGCACGGACAACTACGAGCAAGATTTTTCATTGCGGTTCGTCGAAAACGAACAAGAGATTCTCGAACAAATCGGACTGGCGTTGAAGAGAATCGACGAGGGGACGTATGGTCTCTGCGAAAAGTGCCTTGAAGATGGAAAGCCTCCGGCAAAGGCTCTCATCGTGAAGGAACGGCTGAAGGCGATTCCGTTCTGCAAAGTATGTATCCACTGTGCCGAGCTACAAAAGACTCGCAAGTGGCGGCGATAATTTGACCTCGCACAGCGATGCCCAAAACGTAGATGGGTCACACCGTGACTCGGAGATCGCAAGGATGCGATCACATTAACGGCCCAAGGGACTAACATGGATGCGTCTCAACCGACTATCGAAGCGATGAGTGGCCCCTTTGCGTGGCGACGTTTGTTGTTCATCCTGCCGATGACCTGCCTTTGTCTGTGGTGGGATTTGTATTCCAAGTCCTCCATCTTTGGGCAACTCGGTTTTCCGGGTCGGCAAGGGAATGTCTATCACTGGCTTGGAAAATTCTCGACCTTCTCGCTTTACACCAGCTTCAATGAAGGCGCGCTGTGGGGGGTTGGGCAAGGACTCGCCTGGTTGTTCGCGGCACTCAGCGTCGTGGCGGTGTTCGTCATCCTGTTCGTGTTACTGAAGACACCGGCAGGTCGGAGCAACTGGCTGACGTTCGCGCTCTGTCTGGTGCTGGGTGGAACGCTCGGAAATCTCTATGACCGATTGGGTTGGCACGGCTGCATCAATCCGGAGAACGGCAAGCCATATCTCGCTGTGAGGGATTTTTTGCTGTTCACCTTCGGCACCTATTCGTGGCCGGTTTTCAACTACGCCGACGTCTTTCTGGTGACTGGAACTGGCATGCTGGTCGCGTACGCGTTCTGGTCCGAACGGCAGGCCGCGAAGCAAGCAGTTTTGCAGACGGGAAATGCTCAA
>JAPLNX010000380.1 GCA_026400935.1 Planctomycetia bacterium
CCGGCCGAGCCGCAGCACGGATCGTAGACTCGCCCCTTGTACGGCGCGAGCATCTCGACCAGCACGCGGACCACGCAGCGCGGCGTGTAGAACTGCCCGCCGTTCTTCCCCTCGGCACTGGCGAACTGCGTGAGAAAGTATTCGTAGACGCGGCCCAGGATGTCCTTCGAGCGGTTCTCGGCATCGCCCAGCCCGATCGTGCCGATCACGTCGATCAGCTCACCCAAGCGGTGCTTGTCGAGCGCCGGCCGGCCGAAATCCTTCGGCAAGATGCCCTTGAGCCGGGGATTGTCCCGCTCGATGGCGACCATCGCCTCGTCGATCAGCTTGCCGATGCTCGGCTGCTTGGCGTTGTCTTGCAGCGTCTGCCAGCGAGCCTCCGTCGGCACCCAGAAGACGTTGTCCGCGCGGTACTCGTCCGGGTCTTCGGGATCGGCCCCATCGCTCACTTCGGCCAGCAACTTCTGATGCCGCTCCTCGAAGGCGTCGGAGATGTACTTGAGGAAGATCAGCCCCAGCACGACGTGCTTGTACTCGGCCGCATCCATGTTGTTGCGGAGCTTGTCGGCCGTAAGCCAGAGCTTGGCCTCGAAGCCGAGATTCGCGGCGGTGTCCGCAGGCTTTTTCGCCTTCGCTTTGGCCATTGGTGTCAGTCTGAAGAAGTGAGATCAAAGCTGTCCGCACAAGATTGGTGACGGTGAGCATAATCGCCGACTGATTGCACGGCCACCAACGGGGGAGCAGCAGAGTCTCCAAACCGCCAGCAAGGCTCTTTCTGCTCGCAACGGCGACTGAACCACTACCAAATGCCCGTAAGGCTCGACTCACGATAGCATCTGGCCGCCGGGTGCCAGTCACTGATTGCAACATCGACGGGCTGAAATCGAACCGGAGCGGATTGTCGCTGCGCCGCTCCACGAATGCCTCCTGAAGAGCGTGAGACGATGAAGACAACTGGCGCCGACGATGTCACTGCCCCATCCTGTGGCCCAAAGTGTGGCGAGTTGGTGACTACGGATGAGAACGCGAAGCGTGATGTGCTCGGTTCGGAACGTGGTCAGGAACACGATGCCGAGTTGGCTCGAATCGTCGCGGCGTGGTCCGAACTGCCAGCGGTGTTGAAGGGGGCGATGCTGGCGATTGTGAACTCTGCCGGCGCGGCGGGATTGAAGTATGTCGCAGGAGAGAGTGCTCGGAACTCTGGTTGACATCTTCGCAAATTGCGAAGACGATGTCGGTGTGCATGTCATCTCCCGCAAAAAGCTGAGTGAGTTCATCGGACGGCATCCAGTGGCCGAGTCGCCGTTGGACGCTTGGTACAAGGTGGCTGAACATGCCGAGTGGCGGAAGTTTGCCGACGTGCAAGCCGTGTTTCCCAGCGCGGATCAAGTGGGCAAGTTCACGGTGTTTGACATCGGTGGCAACAAGTTTCGGCTGATTGCCGTGATTCACTTCAACACCGGCAAGGTTTTCATTCGATATGTGCTGACTCATCAGGAGTACGACCGTGGCCAGTGGAAAAACGATTAAACAGACGGCACATCCTCAAGGTCAGTTAGGCAAACTGACCCTGAAGGCGTTTGCCAAGACGGCTAAGCCTGCGAAGAAAGCCAAGCACTCGCCGGTCGTTGCGAAAGCCGCAATGGTTCTGCCGGAAGGCTACCGCAAGCTCGTGTTCCAGTTCGCGCTGCGACCGCTTCAGTCTGACGCGGACTTGGATCGGGCGATTGCCGTGGTGGATTCGTTGTTAGATCGGGACGACTTGGACGCAGGGGAGCGAGATTACTTGGACGTGCTGAGTGATTTGGTCGAACGCTACGAAGACCAAACCAATCCGCCGCGAGACGTGTCTGACGCCGAGATGCTCCGGTTCCTGATGGAACAGAGCAGTGTGAAGCAAGTCGAACTCTCCCGCGCCACCGGGATTGTCGAATCGACCATCTCCGCCGTTCTGAGCGGCAAGCGGACATTGAACCGCGCTCAAATCGGCAAGCTCGCCAGCCACTTCCACGTCTCGCCAGGAGTGTTCGCGTTCAACGACTGAGCGTCTACCGAAAACATTTGACGAAACTTCTCAAGCAACTCCGCGACTCCACATCTACCGACCTCGGCCCACACTTCAAACTCGTTTGGCAAAGTAATTTGTATACGCTTGCAGACGACAGTCGATCGTTTCGCGAACGGCAAGTCGTGAAGTAGTCTGTGACGCAAACTTTCGTTGATGTCGGGGGCAGAATGAAATCGCGAACGGTACTTCTTCAGTGGATTGGCCACAGCGATCTGCGTGTGATGGCGGCCACGTTGCCGAGCGTCAAGCAACGTCAATTACTGGATCGCGTTGGCGGCGAGGCATCACAGGTTGGCGACCTCGGCCCGACGAAAACTCTGTTGACCACGCAACACTTCGATGAGGTTCGGTTGCTGAGCAACTATCCGCAGGAATGGAATCAGTGGTATCTGAAATGGCTCGACGTGAAGTCGGCGGTCGTCATTCCGGTCGAGTTACCCAAGCCTACGGACTATGTGGCGATTTATCGCATTGCGGATGCGGAGCTGTCGAAGCTGCGTCAACGAGCGACTTGGAGCGACACTCAGCTTTGTTTGCACCTCAGCCCCGGCACTCCGGCGATGGCGGCCGTGTGGGTGTTGCTGGGCAAGACTCGCTATCCGGCCAAGTTCTTGGAGACGTTCGCGGGCAAGTCGTGGGTCACGGACATTCCGTTTGATCTCACGATTGACGTCCTGCCGGAACTCCTGCGAGACCCCGACAGCCACTTGCAGCATTTGGCGGCGGAAGGCCCATTGGCACTGACCCTAAGAAGTTTGTGAGCCGCAAGGCGCTAGTACCACGACCGAGAATTGATCCTCCATAAAAAGCGAGTTTGTGTCATTACTGCATCACCTTTAACGGAGGGTGGTGCGATGCCAAGGAAGGCAGTGCGGATTGAGGCGACGGAGCGGCAACTGGAAATC
>JAPLNX010000360.1 GCA_026400935.1 Planctomycetia bacterium
ACGCTTTTTACAACGGAGCCATCGCCGACGAAATCGTGCGATTCAGCGAGGCAAATGGCGGCTATTTCTCGAAGCGAGATTTCACCGACCACACGTCCGAGTGGGTCGATCCGGTGAGCACAAACTATCGCGGTTACGACGTCTGGGAATTGCCTCCCAACGGGCAAGGGATCGCGGCGTTGCAGATGCTCAATCAGTTGGAACGGCATGACCTCAAATCGCTCGGCCCGTTTCATCCCGACTATCTGCATCTGCTGATCGAAGCGAAGAAGCTCGCGTTCGCCGATCGTTCACGGTTCTATTTCGATCCAGCGTTCGGAACACCTCCCACCAAGGAGCTGATCTCGAAAGAGTACGCGATTCGACAAGCCAGCCGGATTGATAAGTCACGAGCGGCAGTCGGTGTTGATCCAGGTGATGCGAAACTCGCGCATGGCGACACGATTTATCTCACAGTCGTCGACAAGGATCGCAACTGTTGCTCGTTCATCCAGAGCAACTACTACGGATTTGGTTCGCAGGTCGTCCCGGGCAATGTCGGCTTCGCCATGCAGAATCGCGGCTGCCTGTTTGCACTCGACGAGACGCACCCCAATCGACTCGAACCACACAAGCGACCGTTCCATACCATCATCCCCGGTTTCGTCACCAAGGACGGCAAACCGTGGCTGAGCTTCGGCGTGATGGGTGGCGACTTCCAACCTCAAGGTCACGTGCAAGTGTTGGTCAACATGATCGACTTCGGCATGAACGTGCAGCAGGCCGGCGAACATCCGCGCGTGCAACACTCCGGCAGCGCGACTCCGACCGGCCGACCAGAATCAACCGGCGGCGGAGTCGTCGGCTACGAATGGGGCATCCCCGCCGAGACGATAAAGAACCTCGCCGAGCGCGGCCACCAACTCGCCGCCCCCGGTGGAGCTTACGGCGGCTATCAAGCCATCCTCATCGACCACATCAATGGCGTGCTGCACGGCGGAACCGATCCACGAAAAGACGGGTGCGCGGCAGGGTATTGAATCAGACAAATCTGAAATCAGCGAGTGAACCCCTGCAATCTCACGAATTACTCGCGTGAAATTGGCTCAAGGAATCGCTGACTAAGAATACTTTTGGAATCGTTTGATGCGTGGTCATTGCACCGGAGCGTCCGGCGGCAATTTCTCATCGCCGGTTAAGGCATCCACTGGATGCGTGGCTCGATAACGCACAATGAAGGGATAAATCAGCGGCCCTGTCGCCATCATGCAGAGCGGGATACCGAGCACTTCCCTGAAGCCGCCATCGGCGATTTGAAACGTCAGGTTGGCCACGATGCACAGCAACGGCAGACACACCAGCATGATCGCGACAGGCCAGCCGCCGGGGACTCGGAAGGGGCGATACAGTTCCGGCTCGCGATGTCTCAGCACCAAAAATGAAATCAACTCCATCGAGACTTTTCCGGTGTAAAGCGTGACATCCGCTTTCGCGACTGCTTCAAAATCTTTGAAGATCATGACGATAATGGAGTAGATCACACCGCACACCAGCAGCGAAATCGCCGGGGCACCGTGAGCATTCTCTCGCATCATCGCCTTTGGCAAAAAGCCATCGCGAGCCATCACAAACGGAACGCGGCTGTAGACCAAAACCAACCCCGAATACAAACCAATTCCTGCGACCATCCCCATCGCACTCAACGCGCCCCCCAGCCACGGGCCGACCAACTTCTCGGCAACGATGCTCCAAGCACCGGTGGTCCATTCAATTCCCTGGCTGCCGAAAAACATCAAGCCAACCAATGCCGGGAGACCATAAACGGCCATGATCAAGAAGATCGCCACGACCAACGCTCGCGGGTAATCGTGACGCGGATTGTTCATCTCACCGGCACACGTCGAGACCGCGTCCCAGCCCTGATAGTTCCAAAGGATGACCGGGATCGCCAACGCCAACGCCGAGACCAACGACGTCCCTTCATTCATAAATGGCACGATCGGGTTATATGGAAACCCGCTGGTCAGACCTCGGTAAAGCCCGCAACCAATTAAGATCACGAACGGCGAAAAGATCAGTAAAGCCAGTCCTTTGGCGAGGTTTCCCACCGTGCGTGCCCCGCGCAGATTGAGCAACACGAAGGCCCAGATCATCGCCAGCATGACGATCTTTCTCGCCCAAAAACTTCCCGTCTCTTTGTGAAAAATCTCAAAGAAAAACGAGAGATAATCGCAGAACAAAGCTGGGCAGATGCCGACATCGACGAAGGTAAACATCCAAGCCCACCAGCCCTGACAGAACGCCGGGAACTTACCGAGTGCTCGCTTCGACCAAACGTAATAGCCCCCTTCTTCTGGAATCGCAGTCCCTAACTCGGCCACGATGAACGCCACCGGTGCGCTGTAAAGCAACGGCACCAGCAAGATCAACAACATCGCCAAGCCCGGGCCATCTTTGAGCACTGACTCCAAGCCATACGGCCCACCCGACACGTTGAAGAAAATGATGCTGACAATCGCCGTAAGCGTGAGGGAGCGTTTCACTGGAGTGGGTTCCTTTCGTCCGCAGTGTTCAAGCGGGGGAAAATTTCCAAGTCGAGCGGCGACCGCAATGAACTGTCCTCATGTGTCGCAAAAGTAACGTTGAAGAATACATCTATCTGAGTCTAACTTAACCGTAATCGCTAAGTTCTTAAGCTGCGTCTGACGAAGCCCAGAACCACACGGAGGATTTCAAAATCAACGAGAGTATAGAAAAGTCAATTCACGCCGCACGCTTTGTCGGCGACCGATCATCACAACGATATATCGCTGCGGTTGTTGACCAAATTGTCGCGTATGGTTGTGCCTTCGGAGGTGCCATTGCTCTGCAGGACGCGGGCAGCTTTTTGCGAGTCAACTTCAGTCCGTTGATCGTCGGACTTTCAGCCTACGCTGGTACTTGGCCTACTTCGCGTTGACTGAATGGTGCTTCTCCACGACGCCTGGGAAATATCTCTTCTCTCTCCGAGTTCGGTCATTATCCGATGGTCCTTGCACTTTCAAGCAGGCTCTCATTCGAACTGCAGCGTGTATCGTCGAAGTGAACCCATTCTGGTAGGTGCATTGCCTGCGATCTTATTCATAAAGCTTTCGCAACGCGGGCAAAGACTCGGCGACATGTTATCTGGCACACGGCGGTCATGAATCTCAAACGCAAGATCGAATCGAGGCTTGTTCGAGGAAAACTTCTCTTGGGGTTTTGTAGCCGAGGCAGCGGCGCGGGCGGTCGTTCATAAGAATTTCGACACGCCGCATGTTTTGAGGGGTGACCG
>JAPLNX010000419.1 GCA_026400935.1 Planctomycetia bacterium
ACAGCGAGGCTCCCCATCGCCGCGCCTTCGACGTCGGTGTGTTTTCCATACCAAGTCCCGTCCATGCGTGGTGTTTAGCGACCGCTGGCGGATAGCGCCAGTCTGTTCTCTATGCTATTTTACAAGGGTGCGGAAAATGGGTTTAATCGCGCGCCACAGTCACGCGCGTTTCATAACGCGCGTGACTGTGGCGCGTGGTAGAACGATCGTCCAAATCATTTCATCTAAGAATGTGCGTCGGGCTATGGGACGATAGCTTCCAACTCAGGCTTCTGGTCCACTGGTTTCTCAACAGTCGGTGGTCGCTCCTCAAGCGAAACCGGCACTGGAGTAAAACCAACGAAGACGAAGCACAGCGTGATCCAGCCAAGCGCTTCTCGAAATCGCCCAAGCGATACCGAATCATCTCGCGATGGCGGATGCTTTGCTCCCATCATGAAGAGCAAGAAAACCATGAACCCGTACGACCAGTTTTTGGTCAAGAACATGTAACCAATCGCTAACCACAACAGGCTGCGGGCAACCACGTGAGCCTTACGACCGATCAGACAATAAAGAATGTGGCCACCATCGAGTTGGCCGATTGGAATGAGGTTGAGCGCTGTTACAAAGATGCCAACCCAGCCCGCATGTAAAAACGGATTCAACCACAACTCCGCCCCCGGTGGCCTTGGTCCAATCACAAGATCCGCGAGCCACTGCAAAATCAGCGGATCGCCGAATGTCATTGTCACTTGATCGGGATCGGGAACTTTGACTTCGCAGTTACGTAGTCCGAGAACGCAGGTCGGTATAGCCAACACCAACCCAGCCAGCGGCCCAGAAATACCGATGTCAAAAAGTTGCTTTCGATTTGCATAACCGGATGCTTGCACAATCACCGCCCCCATGGTCCCCATCGGTGGCGAGGGCATCGGAATGAACCACGGCCAACTCGCAGGCACGCCATATCGCCGTGCTTGCAGGTAATGCCCCATCTCATGAGCAAACAAAATGGCCATCAACGCCGCCGAGTATTTCAATCCGTTGAGCCACGTTTGCGCTGCTCCCCAATCAGTCGTGAGGACTTGCCGAAAAACGCGCTGACCATCTTCCTGATCGACCAATTGTCGAACAGACGTCGTTGCTCCGAACATGTCGCCGCCCACAACAAACGTGCTGATACAAGTTGCGACGAACAACAACAGCGGCAACACAACTCGTGGTCGGCGTGGCTGTCGCGGTTGATCTGCGGGGGAACCGCCAATTTGAAACGCAAACGATTGCACGTAAGGTGCCGCCTCCGTGTTTGGAATGTGTTCCACAGGGAGTTCAATCGGCTCACGAGATTCCACAACTTATCCTTTCGAGCGTGACGCTTGCTCTCTGGCATCACGCAGCACGGGCCAACATTTCTTCGCAGCGACAAGCGGATCGTAACCCGGCTTGGAGCTGATCTGAGCACTCACTTCCACCATAACCGCCCCGGTGTAACGACTCGCATTGAGCAAGCGGAAGAGTTCGACATAGTCGATCGTACCTTCCCCAGGCAGCAAGAATTTAAACGCACCCGGCTTGCCAATTCCATCTTTGACATGCACGAACTGAGTTTTCTCGGCCATCGCGTGCCATGCATTCTTGAGCGCAACGTCACGCAACTGAAAGTGGCTGAAATCAAACGTGAGTTGCACACCTTTTGAGTCAATCGTCTTCGCAACATCCGCGACATCTTGTGGCAGATGCAATGCACCCGCGATGTGAGCTTTAATTGCAATGATCGAGTGATTTTCAACCGCGACTCGAGCCCAATCGCGCAATCGTTCAATGAACTTGTCTTTCAACATCGGCCATTTATCCGGCGAGCCACCAAGCACCGTTTCGATCAATGGCGTTTGGTTCGGAGCCAAATCACGAGCTAATTGCATCGCTCGTTTCAATCGTTCAAGGTTGTCATGATGCGCGTCCTCGTCTACCGCCAGCGGAAGATTCTCCATGATCGCTGCCAGCTTGAGGCCACGATCAACTAGATGTTGCTTGAGTTCGTGACGCAACTCCGCAGAGAGTTTTTCTGGAGCACATGGCCAATCAGCCATCGCCGCGAGTTCAACACATTCATAACCAATCTCTGAGCAAACTCGTAACGCCTCAACAGTTGGCAGACTCTTCATGCCATACAAGCTGAAACCGATCTGCGGTTGCTTAGCAGGTTCTTCGCCATAACCATTCGGGGCTGCGACCATCGCACTGACCGCAGCCGCAACCGCTAGACGCAACAGTTCGCGACGGCCAATCGAATCGGTCGCAAGAATACTTTCAGAAATCGGTGACATGGTGGCCTCACAGGTTTGCATCGGGAGTACGAGATGCTGACGATCCCTCTCAGTTTGGGGAAGTTCGAGCGAATTGGTGGAACTGAGTGGAATCGATTAGGCATAGCTGCATCTGAGATTTGAGAAAGCGCGTCGTCATGAAATCTCGATTTGCGGCACCAATGGCTGTCATTGCACTTGTCGTCGCGATGATTGCCACCACAACGCTGCGATCGGGACTCGACCTTCGGCAGCAGACAGCGCAATTCGTGGAGACGCTGCGGGCTCAAGGCAACGTCGGCTTGGTGCTGCTCGGTCTGGCTTATGTTCCCGCGAGCTTGTTGTTTGTCCCCAGCCCGTTGCTGACAATTTCTGGAGGCTTTGTCTTTGGGATGGTCCGAGCGGTCATTGCGATTTCACTGGGAAGTACGCTCGCTGCGAGCATCACCTTTTTCGCCGGACGGACGCTGCTTCGGCACTTCATCGAACAAAAGGTGGCCAATGACCTTCGGTTTCGAGCCCTCGATCAAGCGGTTGCGCAGCATGGTTTCAAGATCGTTTTTCTGAGTCGCCTCTCGCCGCTATTGCCATACAACCTGCTGAATTATGCGTTCGGAGTCACACGAGTCCGCTTTCGTGATTACGTGCTCGCTTCGTGGACCGGCATGTTTCCGGGAACTTGCCTTTACGTTTCAATCGGTGCCGCTGCCAAGAGTTTGACGGAAGTCACTTCAGATTCATCGCAGAGCAGCAGCGCACAACAAGCCTTGTTTGGATTTGGCCTACTGGCGACCGTTCTCGTATCAGTGTTGCTCACAAAGATTGCCAAGAAGGCACTGGTGGATGCGACCTTTGTCGTTCCAACGGCAGAGAACTAATTCATGAACGATACGTACACTGACAAAGGACTCGATCAACACGTTGCACCAAGCGATTGGGTCAATCCGAAGCCACGATCACGCTATCACTTGGTCGTAATCGGTGGCGGCCCGGCGGGCCTAGTTGCCGCAGCGGGCGCAGCGGGAATAGGTGCGAACGTCGCATTGATCGAGCGGAATCGACTCGGTGGCGACTGTCTGATTCATGGCTGTGTCCCTTCAAAGGCGTTGCTGAAATCGGCTCGCGTGGCAGCTAGTGTGTGCAACGCAAAAACCTTTGGTGTCGATGTTCCGGACGGCGTGCGAGTCGATTTTGCGGCGGTGATGGAACGCATGCGTGACTTGCGAGCGTCGCTCGCTCCGAATGATTCGGCTGAACGGTTTCGACGGCTTGGCGTTGATGTCTTCTTTGGTGACGGGTGTTTTGTCGGCACGGACACGATTGAAGTCGGAGGCCAAACGCTTCGCTTTCGCCGGGCGGTGATCGCGACTGGATCACGTCCGGCGATCCCGATCATCCGTGGATTACCTGAAAGCGGCTTCTTCACTAACGAAACAATTTTCTCGCTCACCAAATTACCAAAACAGTTAACAGTACTCGGTGCTGGGCCAGTTGGATGTGAATTAGCTCAGGCATTCGCTCGGTTCGGTTCGCGCGTGACGCTGATCGCTTCGGGATCGACGATACTTCCGAAAGAAGACCCGGCTGCGGCAAGACTTGTCGAATCGGCAATGCAAAAAGAGGGCATTGAGATTCTTCGAAACAGTCGGCTGGAACGTGTCGAGCGAACTGACCGTGGAATGCAATTGTGGCCTGAGCCCAACATCGGAGTCCGGAACACAGAGGCGTTGCTGATCTCCGTTGGCCGAACACCGAATGTCGACTCACTTAATCTCGGTAAAGCGGGGATCAGGTTTGATTCGCGTGACGGTGCTATCGTCAATGACTATTTCCGCACGAGCAATCATCGAGTCTTCGCGGCGGGGGACGTTTGCTCGAAGTTTAAGTTCACTCACGCCGCGGACGCGATGGCTCGAATCGTGTTGCAGAACGCACTCTTTCCAGGGCGTGGCAAAGGCTCGTCGCTGGTGATCCCACGATGCACCTTCACTGAACCTGAAATCGCAGCGGTCGGACTGACCGAATCCGAAGCCCACGAATGCAACATCGCCGTCGATGTGCTCATCGAAGAATTGTCACACAATGATCGTGCGGTCCTCGACGGTGAAACAAATGGCTTCGCCAAAGTGCTGCTAAAACGTGGCACCGATCAAATCATCGGTGCCACGATCGTTGCATCAAACGCCGGAGACATGCTCAACGAGTTGACGCTCGCAATGACCGCAAAACTTGGACTCGGATCGCTGGCGAAAAACATTCACCCTTATCCGACTCAAGCCGAAATCATCAAACGCTTGGCGGATCAATTTCAGCGACGCCGATTGACCCCAACACTAAAATGGTGGCTCGCCCGTTGGTTTGCATGGACGGCGTAGTCCCGTGAAATACCAATCGAACGCGCCCAATTCAGCCTTGTTCGCTGATCGCAAAAATCCTGTTGCTGGTCTTTCGTGGGTTTCGATACAACCCGCCGCGATTCCTCGCCAGAAAAGGATTTTGGCGTACGGACTCACAGAGATTAAGTACGACGCGCCAGCGAGTGGTTTGATGATATCGCGTTGAACCACTCACGGGCTTGTCGTGCGGCTATGAAAACTGTTGAAGGACCAACATGGCGACTTTCCGCGTCTCGAATGCTCGAATTGCTGGGCTGACGGTCGCCGTTCCAGAGCAAACAACGTCGATTGAACAATATGCTGGCGCAGTTGATTTCGAGGCCGTTCAGAAAATCAGCGCGAGCCTCGGTATCGATCAGCGTCCGACGGCACCGAGCGAGGTCTGTGCATCCGATCTTTGTGCAACTGCTGCCGACCGATTGTTGCAGCGAACCGGTTGGGCACGCGACTCAATTGATGTACTTGTTTTTTTGTCGCAGACACCGGATTACGCATTGCCTGCAACGGCGTGTGTCTTACAAGAAAGATTGGGGCTGAGCACCGGCTGCGCGGCGTTTGATATCAATTTGGGTTGCTCCGGTTTTCCGTACGGGCTGTGGCTCGTGTCGCAATTAATCTCCGCCGGACAGATGAAGCGTGGATTGCTGTTGGTCGGTGATACGCTGTCACGCAAGGTCTCATCACTCGATTCGGCGACGGCCCACCTGTTTGGAGACTCGGGAACAGCGACTGCAATCGAATTCGATTCAAGTGCGGCCGAAATGAATTTTGTGTTGGGGACTGACGGACGCGGTGCGCCACATCTCATCGTGCCAGCAGGCGAATCGCGTCAGCCTCGTAGCGATCAAACACAACAGCGAATCGCACGTGCCGATGGCGGTCTGCGAAGTGACGAAGAGATTTCGATGAACGGTCCGGAAGTGTTTTCTTTCACGCTGAAGGAAGTCCCGGCACTGGCGAAACAAACATTGCAGCAAGCGGGATGGTCGCTTGATGAAGTCGACTCCGTTGTGATGCATCAGGCCAATACCTTCATGCTGAATCATCTTGGCAAGCGTTTGAAGCTGCCGAAGGAAAAGATGCCGTTGAGTCTGCGTGAATTCGGCAACACAAGCTGCGCATCGATTCCCGTAACTATGGCCGCGCGCTTAAGTGATTCGTTAACAACGTCAGCGCAGAAGCTGATGTTGCTAGGTTTTGGCGTTGGCTTCTCATGGGCGGGAGCGGCAATCACTTGTGGTCCGCTGGCGTGTGCTGAAGTGCTGCGTGTCGGCTCAGTGAATCACGAGCCGGAGGCTTCCTCGACAGTCGCAACGACAAATCTCGAATCAGACACAGATCACTCGAATCGGAGGGCGGCATGACGTTCAACCCGATGTCATTGACCGGCCGAACGTTGCTGGTGACCGGAGCCTCTTCCGGAATCGGTCGCGAAACTTGCGTGCTGTTGAGCCAGCTTGGTGCGAAAGTCATCCTCGTTGGTCGCAATCGAGAACAATTGAATGCGACGGTCGGCAAGCTCGACGGTGCCCCTTGTCGTGTCGAACCGTTTGATCTCAGTCAAACTGCCACGATCAACGATTGGATGAAGCGCGTAGGAAACGAGGAAGGCGGCCTTCACGGTTTCGTCCATTGTGCTGGGATGCAACTGACTCGCCCGTTGCGAGTCACAACACCGGAAAACATCGATGAAGTATTGCGAATCAATTTTCTGGCAGCGGTCCAATTAGCAAAGAGTTTTCGGCAACGAGGTGTTTGTCACAAACCGTCATCGATCGTGTTTGTCTCTTCGATCATGGGCTTGATTGGATTGCCAGCGTTGTCGATTTACTCCGCCAGCAAGGGGGCGCTCGACGGATTCTGCCGGTCGCTTGCGCTCGAATACGCACCGGAAGAAATTCGAGTGAACTGCGTTTCTCCTGGACATGTCCGTTCGGAGATGACGGAATCAGTCGCTCACCAAATGCCAATCGAACAATACGAAGTTTTGAAAGCCGCTCATCCGCTCGGTTTTGGCTCAACACTCGACGTTGCGAATGCAATTGCATTCTTGATGGCCGAGACCGGTCGTTGGATTACCGGGACAACTCTCGTTGTCGATGGCGGATACACCGCGAAGTAATTCGAAAGAGGATGTGATGCAGGGCGAAAACCAAAGTCGCACGCGACTCTGTTACATCACGACACACGCGATGAGCGCTGAGTTCTTGATGCGCGGACAGCTCGCCTTTCTCCGGGAGCAAGGATTTGACGTGACGTTGATTGCTTCGCCGCATGAATCGCTGGCTGCGGTTGCAGAGCGAGAGGGCGTCACCATCATCCCGATTCCAATGGAGCGAGAGATTTCGCCGTGGCGTGACCTAAGAGCGTTGTGGCAGCTTTGTGCTGTACTTAAAAAACTGAATCCACAAATTGTGAACTCCGGAACGCCTAAGGCCGGTTTGTTGGGGAATCTCGCCGCTTGGCTGTGCCGAATTCCCGTTCGCGTCTACACGCTTCGCGGTCTCCGATTGGAAACGGCGACAGGTTGGAAAAGCAAACTTCTCAACGCAACCGAACGACTCGCGGCCGCCTGTGCCCATCAAGTCATCGCCGTCAGCCATAGTTTGCGAGAAGCCTATGTGACTCGCAGGCTCTCGTCGTCCAATAAGACTATCGTTTTGCGGCATGGCTCATCGAACGGAGTCAGCGTTGAGCGATTTCAATTCAACGAAACTCAGTGGTCGCAGATTCGCGAACTGCGGACAATATGCAACATTCCCATCGAGTCACCAATCATCGGTTTTGTCGGGCGATTGACTCGCGACAAAGGGATTCCCGAATTGTTCGCTGCGTTCGAACAGTTGCTGAATGAATTTCCGGACGCACGCTTAATGTTGATTGGCGAGGCCGAACAAGGGGATCCGCTGCCCGCAGACTTGCTGAGCCGTCTGCAATCGCATCCAAACGTGACCATGACCGGGGCGATCAAAGATGTCGCGTTGTATTACGGTCTATTCGATCTGTTTGCGTTTCCGTCGTATCGCGAAGGTTTTCCCAACGTCTTGCTCGAAGCCGCCGCATGCGGATTGCCGGTGGTTGGTTTTAAAGCAACTGGGACAATCGATGCGGTGATCGATGGATCGACCGGGACGCTGGTTGAAATCGGCGATATCGCCGAATTGGCGAGTGCCCTCAGTCGCTATTTGCGCGAGTCCTTCGTTCGTAAGCAACATGGTGAAACAGGTCGGCGTCGAGTCATCCGGGATTTTCGCCGCGAGGACATTTGGCAAGCTTTGGTCGATAACTATCGAACTCTTCTCGTTGAGAAGCGTCTGGCTACCAGGCAAATTCAATCTCCAAGTGAGGCTAAAGCCGCTTAGAACTTATCCAAGAACAACTCAGTGATTTGACCGAATCAGCCGGAACGCGCTAGCGTCCGGTTGAAGCGGCGTTTCTGCTCCCGAACCGGATGCTAGCGCGTTCCGGATGATCTGCGGTCATGTTTTTGAACAAGTTCTTAGTTTTGAAAGACAACAGGAAAGTGATCATGGCCTCGTTGCAGTGGCAATCTCTTCGGCATCCTTATCGAGCATTCGGAAAAAGGCTGCTCGACTTGTGTGTGTCGGTTCCGATTGCGGTCGTGTTGTCGCCTTTGTTTGCCGTCATTGCAGCATCGGTCAAGCTGACTTCGCGCGGTCCGGTCTTCTTTGTCCAAGAACGATTGGGTTATCAGGGAACAACGTTTCGCGCGCTCAAGTTTCGGACGATGACAAATAGGTTGCGAACCGCCCATCAAGAAGTCTTTGGCAGAACTGACGAAGTGACCGCAATTGGATATTGGTTGCGACGATTCAAACTGGATGAATTGCCACAACTCTTCAATATCGTTTTCGGTGACATGTCGTTGGTCGGCCCGCGTCCCGCGTTGCCGACTCAATTGGCTGAATACACACCGCTTGCGAGACGCCGTTTGGAAGTGCGTCCCGGCATGACGGGGTTGTCTCAAGTTCGCGGCAACATTCATCTGACTTGGCCCGAACGCTGGCAATACGACGCGGAGTATGTCGACCGCCTGAGCTTCACGATGGATGCGTGGATTATCGTGAGAACTGTCGCCGTCGTATTGCTTGGTGAAGAGCGTTATTTGCAACGGCCAGATTCGTCACCGGTTGAGTCACTATCAAAAGCGGCATGACGCAAAACGATCGGCCTATTCAACCACTTCGACGACAACGAAACTGTCCGCTCCATCTTCATCTCGATTGGACGTGACAATGAGCGGTACGACATGCCGTCTTGGAGCGAGCTTCTCTGAAACGGCAATCGTTAGGTCAACGCGGACGGAGCTATTCGCAGGGACGACAACCTCTTTGGACCACGCGGTGGCAACGTCACCCTGATCCAATTGAAGTCGTAGCGACTCCGCCTCCGTGAGCGGATTCTCAATGACGACACTCGCCTTCGCGGTTTCACCGGCTCGCACTTTGACAATAAGTGGCTCGACTTGAATGCGGCTCGGGTGCCAGTCGCGTCGAAAACTACCGGACGGCGAAATTGAATCGGCAGCCTTGGCAGCGAGCTGGCCCCAACGAACTCGTCTCTGAAAATCTTCCATGTTGAATTCGAACGCCCCACCGTGCTCGGCAAGGACCCATTCTGGTGCCGCATCCAACACGGCTTGAGCACTCTTCGCGTACAAATCGGGCCAACCTCGATTGCGCCCGGACCAACCTCCGCTTCCGGCGAATTGATCGGCGTGAAAGAAGTTGTCTGCAGTAAAGAAGCCACGTCGTCCGTCGATTGTCGCGAGTAGGCCCATCGTGAAATACGTCTGGCCGGGAAAGTGCCGCACGTCGAATGAGAAATCACGCCAAACGACAGTCTCACCGTTTTTCAACCAGCGATCAGTTCGGATAGAGCGTACATCGAGCCCGAATGCAGTCCGACCAAACGGCTCCGCGATCAGTCCAGCAATCTCATCGAGCGTCCACACCTGAAACAATTCACGATTAGGCAATTGATGCAATCCGACGTAATGATCGTTGTGCGCGTGGCTAATCAGGACCACTTCGATCGGTCCCAATTTCTCGTCACGCTGCAAACGCCGGATTTGCTCCGCGAGATTGACACCAAAGGGATCAAGCACAAGAAGTGAACCACCCTCCGACCGAAGCACAAACGTGTTGCCGGTGAGATAGAGATGCGGTGACAATTTCGTCCAAGGCTTCTCGCCCGCTGTCGCCACTTGGTCCTTCGCGAGGAATTCGTACTTCGGTTCATGACCCAATCGTTGTTTGCTGAACCGCTCGAAGCTCTTCAGAAAGCCAACCTCGTCCACTGCGGATGCCGTTTCTTCGAGTATGGCGGCTAAATCCTCTTTCATGACCGATCCATGTTCTGGATATAGCCGCTGAGGTTTGAGATTGGCGATCTTCCGCAATGACTCGGCAGAGGCTTTTAGCCCAATGTCAGTCCAATGATCCCAGTCTGTTGTGTATGGCGACCATAGTTTGCCGCGAGAAGCGATCGCATCACCGCAAAAGATGATCGGTGGGTTCGGCTCGGCTTGCTTACCTGTTGATTGACGACGAGTCACGGCGTACGAAATGTGATCACGACTATGGCCGGGAGTCGCGATGACTCTCAACGTCCAGCTTCGCCACTCAATGACCTGTCCCTCTTCGAGCGAGCAGTCGATCTCGTCTATTCCACGTGCGTGAACCAAGTATGTGAAAGCATTAAAGGTTCGCTCTTTCAACGTCGGTTCTCGTCCAGGAATCAATTCAGGCAAACACGCCTTCCAGAATCTGGCGACCCCTTCCTTCGAGAGCCATTCGGCCGAGGCTTTTGCCGCTCGGACATTGATCCCCGCTTTGATCAGTTCACCGGCAAGGGCACTCGTATCTCGATGATGGTGCGTGAGCAGGCAGCCTTCGATTCGCTTTACGCTGTGCGATTGCAACGCACGCCAATCGATACTTCTGGCTGCACCAATCAACAACGCGGTGTCACCATCAACCAATGCGTATCCACTCGGCGAGCCGATTGATCGCAAAACATTTGGCTCAACCTCTTGCCAAGTAGTTGCCGTCTTTTCGCCCGTGATGCCTCCTCTCGTCCACCAAGTCACCAGCGAGAGAATCAGACAACACAGCACGGCGACCAATACTCGTCGCATTTCGAATCCTCCACTCGATGAACCTGCCTCACGCGAACGACATCGACTACAACTCGCAGCACTATGCACACCATTCTTTTTGATATCGACGGCACTTTGATTCATTCAGGCGGTGCCGGACAAGCCGGGATCGAACGAGTGCTCGCGGAAGAATTCGGCGTCACGGCACCCACGACCGGCATTTCCACAGCCGGACGTACCGATCGCGGGATCGCACGTGACTTAATTCGCTTTCATCAATTGGAAGAGAGCGAAGCGACTTATCAGCGAATGCTGCAAGCTTATTTGCGAATTCTTCCACTCGAACTCAAGGCTCGAGACGGCGGTACGTTTCCCGGAATTCGCGATCTGCTCAATCAACTCAGCCAGCGGCGCGATGTGCGACTCGGATTGCTCACCGGAAACTACCAAGAGGCAGCTTGGCAAAAGCTGCGACATTTTGAACTCGACCACCATTTTCAGTTCGGAGGTTTTGGTGACGATCATGCAGATCGAGATGACGTCGCACGGTTGGCACTCACTGCGGCCCAGTCACATGCGGCTTCTAAGCCGATCCACACCAGCCATCTGTGGGTCATCGGTGACACTCCTGCGGACGTGCAATGCGGCCGAGCGATCGGAGCGAGAGTGATTGCCGTCGCCACAGGAATTCACTCGCGCCAAGACCTCGAACCAACTCAACCCGATCATCTCTTCGATGACCTACATGACGTTGCCGCTGTGCTGGACCTGTGGCCTGAACAGTGAGCACAGAGTTTCGCTGGCCCCAGTCTGCGTCACAACACGAATGCAAACTCCCCACGAACCCAGCATCTGAGCGGGAATTCAAATGTCCCCGCCGAGACGAGGAGATCTTGAGGCAGCGGAGCCACAACCAAAATGAGGTGTGGAACAAAACGCAGCTTTCGGACAAAGACTCAATTCTTAATCCGTGTTCCATCTGTGTTTCATCCGTGGCTGAAAAGTTTCTGGGATTTGTCCACGGATGAAACATGGATCAGACAGAAGGCGCGGATCGTCGTTGGTTACTTTCGATCCCGCTCCCTCACCACTATCGTGCTTATCCCTAAAACACAGGAGCATTTGAGATGAGTAGTGGATCGGTGGCTTTCGGACGTGAGTGTGTTGAGCGTGGATTGAGTGACGCGGCGTTTTTGGCTCAGGTACGTTGGATTCCAGCCAGAAGCATCGACGACCTCCAGCAAGTGGTGGCTGCGGGACGAATCGACAAGTTCTGGCGGACGTGGTCAAAGTCAGTCATTGGGCGAGCGGATCGCAAGCTGCGGCAGAGACGGATCGCAAATCAATGTGCTCTGTGGCCGTGGTCTGACTCTCGTGAGCATCCTGCAAAAGTTATTTGGACTCTCATTGAGAAAGCAGACTGGGTCAAGTTGAGCCGCTGGGCGCGGCAGCAGCTCAGCAATTCCGATGCGTGGACTGAGGACAACACCGCGTTTCAACTACTCGCGCTCGCAGAGGTGTTACTGAGCGGCGAACTTGTTGATGCTGAGGTAGCGTTACCCGTGTGGCGGCTCGCATTGACGTGGGCGATCGAATTGAGCGTGCATCAATGCGAGCCGGAAGGATGCGAGTTATCCCCCGACCAGCGATTGTTGTTGTGCGGCGAATTGCCGTGGGCTCTAGGGCAGGTCTTTGCAGACATTGATGGAGTCACCAAGTTCAAACAACTTGGTCAGCAATCTCTCCGTAATGAGTTGATCGAATTGACCGATGGCGATGGGACTCCAGCCGTCAGCTTGTTGGCTCATTTTCCAAGATGGCTATCGTCGCTCACGCGATCGGTCGAGTTGGGTGTCATTTTCGGCGAGTCACTTTTGGAAGGTGAATCGTTACTCCGCTTTGAGGATGTCCTGACAAAAGCCGTAATGCTGCTCGATCGCGATGGGCACATGTTGATTTCTACGGACGGCAGATCTGTAACCTCGAAACGAGCCGTGCCAGTCGCATCTGCCGCAAGTTCAACAGTTGCGATGTTGCTGCGTGCAGCCGAGTTAGCCGGACTCAAAGAAACCTCTCTGGCAGCCGAGTCGTTACGGTTTCGTGAGTTTGTGGCTCGATATGGATCGAGCGACAAGTTTAAGAGCGATACGTTTGCGGAATCGCCGGATGAGCGACCGATCGTAACTGACAGCGATTTGCCTGCGCTGCAATCCGACTGGGCCGACTGGGCCTGCATGAGAAACTGGTGGCATGCCGACGCGAACACCGCGATCGTGGTGTATAACGGCCCGACGGTGCAGCTTGAGATCAGCTTATTCGGCATTCCAGTTTTCAGCGGCGAGTGGAGCTTAAACGTGCGACTCGACGGGAAGCCTCTCGCCATCAACCAAGACTGGAAGTGCATCTGTTGGACCTCAGACCCTGACATGGATTATATGGAGCTGCAAATCGAATGGCCTGATGGCCCGATGCTCTGCCGACAATTGATGCTCTCGCGGAAAGATCATTTCCTCGTGATCGCCGATGCAGTTTCGCAAGCAGGCGGGCGACGAGTTGATTTGGAGTCTTCATTTCCGCTGCGTGGCGGAGTGAAAGCAAAGGCCGATGTGCCGACCCGCGAAGTGCGAGTTACGGCTGGTGATGTGAAGGCTCGTTGCTTCCCGGTTGCACTGCCAGATGATCGTCTGCTGAGCACAGTAGGCAGCTTCGATGCCGAAGCGAACACGATCAAGCTGACACAAGCCTCGTCGAGCGAAGGTCTGTATGCTCCGGTCGTGATTGATTGGTCGCCGAAAAGAGCAGCCCGCGAAGCAGAATGGCGCACGCTGACAGTCACCGAGGAACGCAGAAAACTCGCCTCATGGGAAGCAGCCGGCCATCGATTGCGGCTTGGGGACTTGCACTTGGTTTTGTTTCGCAGCCTAGATGGCAGCACTGAATCGCGCGCAGTGCTCGGCCTACATACCAACAAAGAGTCGGTCATTGCACAGTTCAACGAAAAGGGCTACGTGCTGCCGATCGTCTCTGTGGAGGCGTAGTACTACAGGCGACTCGCCTGTGAAACGAACAGCAACCACAAGCTCACGCGAATCGCCCACTCCACAACTACCGAGCGGCATCGTCTTTCGGTGGCGAAGGAATCGACTCAATCGGACGTCGGTGCAACTGCGGCACGACGAGATCAGTCGCCGCACTAGTACCACGACCGAGAATTGATCCTCCATAAAAAGCGAGTTTGTGTCATTACTGCATCACCTTTAACGGAGGGTGGTGCGATGCCAAGGAAGGCAGTGCGGATTGAGGCGACGGAGCGGCAACTGGAAATCCT
>JAPLNX010000123.1 GCA_026400935.1 Planctomycetia bacterium
GCGACCGAAGGTTTATTGGCGGCGATGACCGACAGCTCGCCCGGTTCGACTGGCTGCTTCGGCGCGAAGTGCTCGCCGCGAGCGAACAACACCGTCGGCGGAATCACGTTCGGGACTTCGTTGAGCACCATCACGAACTCTTCGACCGGCTTCGTGCCGCGCAATTCGGTCGCTTGCTTTGTGAACGCATTGACCTCTTCGGACGCCTTGTTGTCATACAGCGGCAGCGTCCCGCCGTTGACGTTGATGCTGGGATGATCCTTCAACAACGCGACTTGTTCCGGAGTCCGTTTGTCGGCGGGCAGGTTGTGAGCGATTCGCAACGGCGCTCGAAGTTCTTCCGGCTTCTTGAGCAGTTCGAGTTCGAGGATGCGTTGGATATGTTCTTCGAGTTTCACCTTCCGGTCGGCGTCGATCTTCACCGCTTGCGCTTCAATCTCCGCCGCCTTCGCCCGATCGGCGTCGGTGTAAAGCGTGACCAGCCGGCCGTTCGGGACGCGCCAGTTTTTCCAGTCATAGGCCGGTTCGAAGATCGCTCGAAAGCGGTAGTAATCGACTTGAGTGATCGGCTCGTAACGGTGGTTGTGGCATTGCGCACATCCAAGTGACAGGCCGAGCAACGAAGTCGCGACCGTCTTGATCGTCTCGGCCATCACGGCGTTGCGGGCGATGTTCTGATCGACTCCCGACGCCGTGCCGTCAGGTGCCATGCGGAGGAAGCCGGTCGCGATCAGCTTGTCGAGATACTCCGGCGACAGGTTCGCGTGCGGCAGCGGCACCAACTCGTCACCGGCGAGTTGCTCGGTCAGAAACTCGTTGAACGGCTTGTCGGCGTTGAACGCTCGCACGACGTAATCGCGATACTTGAACGCCCACGCGCGCACCGGGTCTTCGTCGGTGTAGCCTTCCGAATCCGCATAGCCCGCGATGTCGAGCCAGTGCCGGCCCCAGCGTTCGCCGTATCGCGGCGCGGCGAGCAGCCGCTCGATCAATCGTTCGTAAGCATCTGATGATTGATCGTTGACGAACTCTTCGACTTCAGCAGGGATTGGTGGCATTCCGTGCAAGTCAAAGGTTGCTCTCCGAATGAGCGTTCGCCGATCCGCTTCTGGCGAAAATGAAAGCTGCTTCGCTTCCAGGGTCGCCAGCAAGAACGCATCGACTGGCGTACGAATCAAGTCCGCTTGTTGAACCTTCGCGATCGCCGGTCGGACAACTGGCTGAAAAGACCAATTCGAGAGTTCAACTTCTGTGAAACTGTTTTCATCTGGCTTTTCTGGCTCGGGCCGAGCCGTCACCGCCCCCGCCGCGATCCAGCGACGAATGATCTCGCGTTCGGCCGGAGTCACTTTGCGCTCGGCGGGAGGCATCTCACCGGACACAATGCGTTTCAGCAGTAAACTGGCATCAGGTTGACCGGGCACAATCCCTTTCCCCGATTCGCCTCCGTGTTCAGCGAGTCGTTTCAACCGCAAATCTAATTTGCCTTCGAGCTTTTCTCCTTCACCGTGACAGTGAAAACAGTGAGCTTTGAAAATCGGCCGAACATGTTTCTCGAACGACAACTCAACGGAGTCAGCCGCTGAAGCAACTGAGGGAAGGACAAGTCCAACAATTAACACAAGCGGCCCGCATTTCACACGAGTCATTTCATAGTCCTCAATCACTGACAAAGTTTGTGAGTCGGGGGAGACTATAAAAGAACGAGTTGTCGGTACGTAGTTCCTACCAAGAATTATTCACCGGTCATGAACAATCTGAATTACGGCTTGAGCCAGTTCGTCAGCAGTTCGTGATAAGCCTGCGTCCTCTCTGCGAAGAAGAGATGTCCCGCATTGGGCCAAAGGACAAGTTTGGATTTCGGAACAAGCACAGCAATTTGTCGAGTTTGCGAGGCGGGGATATACGGGTCTGCGTCACCGCCGCAAATGAGTGTTGGACATTGAATTTGGCGAACACTATCCGTCGCGTCCAAATTCGCAATGATCTGAAATAGTTCGGTCATCACACGCGGATCATGATTCGCATACGCGCGGAACAGGTCTCGCATAATTGGCTCTCGCAATGGTGATTCGCGGAACGCCAAATGGTCTCCGATGGCGGTCGCCATTAGCCGATCAAACAGCCATCGTTGTCGACCGACAGACCCAATTCCAAACTCCACACTCCAGCGCGTGAGCGAACTCAAGCTGAGTCGCTGAAACAAGCCCAGCCATCCACGCCAACGCCCGCTCGTGAAACCGGAAATGCTCATCAGACTGCGAACTCGCTGCGGATAATGTGCGGCCAATGTCAGTCCGGTGAATCCACCTGTGGACCAGCCGATGACATCGACCGGCTCGTCGCCGACTACTTGGGATATTGCTTGCTCGTACCAGTGCGCCCAAGTCTTGGCGGTGATATTGGCTCGTGAGTTGATCTGTTGCAGATCAAGCTGCGACGGATAATGTCCCGGCAGACTGAGCGATATCCAACGCTGACCATCGCGAATCGAATCTGGCAACGTCCGCTCCCATAGATCGACATTCGTGGTGATCCCGTGAATGAAGATGACCGGAGTCGTTCGCAAATGTTCGTTCGCTGTGATTGCTGCGAGCGATTGATTGGGAAGAGCGATGAGGCGTGCTGTCATGTTCCCATCTCTGTCGCCCGGTTTTTCAATCCGGGCTGAAATTGTTAACTCGGTTTGGGAAACCGGGCTACCGAAACAGGCCGATTCCCGTCACAGAGTGACCGGTCTACTTTGCAGACGCCCCCACTTTGCTTGGAATCCGGGGCGATCAAAAACTTCCGGGTTGATCACTCCACGAGGACGGCGACCTTCGGTCAGATCGATCATTCCTTGGCAGGCAGATCGACCAATATCGCGGAAGAGTTCGTCGGTCCAAGCGATCGAATGCGGGGCCAACAAAACATTGTCAAGCTGTCCCCATTGCGGCGGGCTTGTCAGCGGTTCACCAACGAAGCAATCGAGTGCCGCTCCGGCAATCCGTCGCTGCGACAAAGTCGCGAACAACGCATCTTCTTCGACGATGCCGCCGCGAGCTGTATTTAGCAAATACGCGGTCGGCCTCATCAACGACAATTCACGCTCACCGATTAAGTTTCGAGTTTGATCATTGAGCGGACAGTGAAGCGAGACGAAGTCAGACTGTGCCAGCAATTCGTCGAGCGATACCGCCTTCGCGCCGGATTCTGCAATGACTGACGCTGGTACAAACGGGTCAAAGACCAGAGGCGTGCTCATGCCGAATCCGGACAACATTTTCAAAACCGCTCGGCCGATCCCGCCGAAGCCGACAATCCCCAGCGTGCGATCACGGAGTTCGCTCCCCATGAAACGACTCCGATCATCCCAACGCCCTTCGCGAACGAGCGTGTCTTTCACTCGCACATGATGAGTCAACGCGAGCATCCAACCGACAGTGGCCTCAGCAACCGAATGATCGACCGCGCCTGCCGTAATAAACAACACGACGTCCGCCGTCGTACAGGCCGCGACATCGACGCTGTCATACCCAACACCGAAGCGGCCGATCGCCAGCAAGTTCTCACTCGCAGCGAGACTACTGGCTGTCACTCTCGCCGAAAGCACAATCACGCCGTTCGCACCAGCCAACTGTTCCGCACCAATCTCAGGATGATGTTCCGAGAGTCGACCGACTTCGATCCCACCGTGTGATTGCAGTCGATCCAGCCCGATGTCGCGGTACTTGGTGTTGCCATTCGCGTCGTAAAAGTCTGCGGTCAGTGCGACACGAAACGTGCCTTGGAAAGAATTCATCCCCATTGGCTCCTCAGCGAGTATCACGAAGTGCGCGGCTGTCGGGGGAATAAGTAGCGCGGCGAAAGTCTTTTGACAATCTCCGTGCCTTCCGTGCCTTCCGTGTCTCTGTGTTGAAGTCTTGAAACACAGAGGTACAGAGGACACGGAGCAGAAGCAATTGATCGAAAACGTTCTGCAAGGTCATCAACGCCACGGATTGCCGTCCACGGTCGCGCAACGTTCATCGACGATGATTCGTTCCGGCTTCGGGCCGGCGTAGACCCAGAGCATTTCCATTGTGCTTTGCGAATCGTTGATGAAGTAATGAACGCGGCCTCGCGGTTGTAGGGCGGTCGCTCCGTCGCTCATGGAATAGCGGCGACCTTCGACGACGCAAGTTGCGGTTCCGGAGATGATGCAGATTGATTCGTCGAAGTCATGCACGTGAGCGGGGAGTCTTCCCGTTGGATGAAACAGTCCGTAACCGCCGCTCATTTCGAGGCCGGGCATTAAGTCGGAATTAAAGCAGTCGATGAACTCGGTGTTCGGGCCGGCGGCAAAACGTTTCGCGGTCGCAAAGCGGTTGACTCGTTCGGCACCGGGGAAGCCTTGTGAGTTGTCCGGCATCGCACGACGTGAAAAGAACTTATTGATCAACGTGCGGCTGGGAGTATCGCTCGCCATCGCGATGTGAAAGACCGCCGGCTCCAGTGCAGAAACATTGCGAGCGGAATGAGCGAAGCCCGATGGAATCACAATGTTGTCCATCTTTTGCAGCGTGTAACTGCGGCCCTCGACTTCGACCGTCGCGGTCCCGCTCAGCAACGTGATTGACTCGCTGAAGGTGTGAGAGTGATACGGCAAGTGAGCACTCGGAGCGAATGTCACAAAGCCGGTGGTCAGCTTCTTCGCTTTGTTATGCGAGCCGACGAGGCATTCAAAGTTCACGCCGTGACTGATCTCCATTTTCGGACTCGATCCGACCGCGTTCATCACTTCGGAACGATCAGGTCGCATGGACTCCGGCGGTCGAGCCAACGGTACCGCAACAGTCTTCAAGGCAGTCGGCTCAAATGATGCCTGCATCGGACGATCGAGACTGACGACATTCAATGTGGCTCGCAGCGATCGCAACAAAAGCCCGGAGTCGATGCCGACTCCGATCATGCGGAAGCCCTGCTTCTGACGTTCGACCAAATTCTCTTGGCTCGTCGCGATCACACCGCAATTCTTTCCGGCGCTTCGCAACGTGTCCTTGATCTGCAAAATCTGATCGGCGATTCCCGGGCCTTCCCACTGACCTCGATATCCAGCCGTCGAAGAGAAATCCGCTGGGCCAAAAAAGAACAACTCGGTCCCGTCGACTTGGCTCATCATCGGAACTTGTCGAATCGCTTTGACCGACTCGATGATCGGCACGACGAGCACATGCTCGTTCGCTTCGGAGGTATGCTCGACGAAGCACTGTCCCCAGCAGGTCGCTCGTTCGGCACCGATGCCGCGCATCCCTTCGACCGGATACCGAGCAAACGCGATCGCTTGCTTGAGCTGATCTGCCGACTCCATCCACGGTATGACAACGCCGTCCGCACCGATGTCCAAAGCTCGCTTGATCAAGCCCGCGTTGAGTTCTTCCAGTCGAACCAGCGCGACAGTCTCGCTACGAACCGTCGCTCGCAAGTGCTCGATGATCTCTTTCCAATCGAGGTGCCCGTGCTCAGCGTCGATGACAACCCAGTCCAAACCGAGCGCGACCGCCATCTCAGTAATGCTGGGTGATTCGAGCGTGATCCACAAACCAAACGTCGGCTGATCAGCCGCGAGCTTCCGACGCAGGCTGCGAATGGCGGATGTCTTCATGGAACGACCTTGCCGAATTAAGTAATCCGAAGCGTGAGCGAGGGCCGACCCTTCACGCCACATTGAATTCATCACGTGCGAAGCGTTCGCCCTCGCTCACGCTTTTCGATGTTGTCATCTTTTGGTTTTTAGTCCCAACGGGGCGACAATAAGCCAGCTCAGGGCAACTCTCTGGGTTGGCGAGTTGCCTGCGAAACTTAGCCCTGAAGGGGCGGCACTACTCATCGGAACGAAATACGGCCGCCCCTTCAGGGCTTCAATATCTGTGACGGATATCAGCCCAGAGCGACGCTCCCGATGGTCACTTGCCCTGGGCTAGCTTATGGCTGCCCCTTTGGGGCGAAAAAAACGCAACTTCAAAGCTGACGTTCGAGCAACTACCGCTTGCTAATTATCCGAGTTTTCCGGCTTCTCTTCGCTCGCGGCCGCTTTGCGTGGGGTCATCAGCTTCTTGAGAAGCGGTTCGATCTTCTCGATGTCGTAGGCCATTTCCACAACGTTCCCCTTCGATGAGGCGATCCAGTACATCGGAACGTTTTGAATGCCGTAGTGGCTGGCGATCGGATTGTTCCAGCCTCGTTTCTCAGGCTCCGTTTCAAAGATCGTCGGCCAGTTGAGGCCGTTGGTGTCCATAAAGGTTTGCACTGCGGACTCGTTGTCATCGTCGTCGAAGTTCACGCTGATAACGTTCAATCGCTTCGGATCAATTTGGCTGACGAGTTCTTGCAGCTTGGGAAGTTGCCGCACAAACGGTTGAGCTTGCGTCGTCCAGAAGACCACGAGCAGCGGCTTGCCGGTCATTTCTTCGGCGTTAAGGAACTCGCCGCCGATCGATGGCCCGGCCAGTTGCAGTGGTTTGCCCTTGAGGTTCAACCGTCGCATGATCGGTGTAACGCGCTGAGTGGCTTGGCTTTCTGGAAACTGTTCGGTGATCGTCGCGTAGCACTGCACCGCTTCGCCGGTGAGACTATGAAATTCGCAGCTTTGTCCGGCAGCGAACAATACGGGAATCGCTTGGCGTTCTTCTTGCGGAAAATTTTTGGCGAATTGACGAGCCAAGCGAGCAAACTCTTCGAGGGATTTCGGTTCTTCGCGACCAAATTTCTGAGCGTTCATTCGCGAGAAGTTGATCAAAGTCATCCCCGCTTCGATGGCGGCCTTTGATTTCGGATTACGTTGGTAGAGCAAACTCGCGTGTTCGTAGAGCGCGTCGATGTGATCTTGTTCGCCAGCGATCGCCAATTGCATTTCTGCTTCGAGCAGATGATGTACGGCGAGGTCGAAGACTCGTTCTTTGCTTTGGTCTTTGCTCGTCTCCTTGTGAGTCCTTGCGATCGCTTCTGTGGCGAGTTCAACGATTTGTTCGTTCCGTTCGCGTCGAAGTTCCGCCTGCTTTTCGAGGCTTTGTGCTTCGGCGTCATCGGGGCGGAAAAGTGGTTTCAGTTTGACCTGCGTAATCTTGTAGATGAACCATTCCGGCGTCTCTTTCTTCGGAGCTTCGACCCTCAGGTCATCACCGCTGGAATCGTCCCCTTCTTCTGCTGTCGTTGAATTATCTGCCGCCTCAGCGTTCTTCGTAGGCTTCGAGTTCTTTGCAGACGACTTCCCGACCGCCGAAGTGGTGATCACGGCCTGATCATCTTGATCATCGGATTCAGTTTCTTGTTTGGCCTGCTGAATCGAATTGGGCTCAATCGGCGGGTCTCCATTCGCGGTCGTCTTCGACTTTGTGTCGCTGCCGCCACCACATCCCGCGAGAGACGTCGCTATCACCAAACAACATCCGAGCCACCAAATCTTCGTCGTCATCATCGCACCTTCCTTGGCTGCATGAGTCTGAGCTATGTCGCATGATCGTTTAATTTCCAAATGCAGACTGCGTGGCGCGCACGCCTTTGCATTGCAGTCAAACAATCATTTTCAAAGCGTTCTTCTTGTCTGGGGTTGTAGGAGGATTTCGCAGATTGACGCAAGATGAGGAATTCGGCGAAGTGGTCTAGCAATGAAGTTCAAAAAACGGATACAGGTCCTTTCCTTAAGCATCTTTGATGAAAGTGCGCAGCGATGGATCGGACGGCAGAAATCAATTTGTGGACGGATCGCATTCCCGTGACGGACGGGCGACTCGAAGAGTTTGTGTCTGATCCGATAGCCTGCATGCGGCGACTTCATCGTGAGCATGGTGACTTGGCGGCGTTCCGTGAGACGTCCGAGAAGCAACAACAGCTTGTCTTCGTCTTCAGTCCCGAACTCAATCATCATGTGCTGAGCGACTCCAAGACATTTCATTCGCAGTTCTTCACATTGCGAGGCCCGCGCAATTCGTCGCAACGACACCTGACATGTGGGTTGCTCAGCATGAATGGCGACGAACACAAGCAGCAACGGCGGCAAGTGGCCGGGCCATTTGAGAAGCGGTCCATCTCCATCCATCACGAGACAGTTACCGCAGTCACTGACCAGATGTTGGCCACATGGGCATCGAACTCCGTCGTCGATATGTCGCAGGAAATGACGATCCTCATGCGCAAGATCACTAGCATGATCTTGTTTGGCACCGATCAACTCGATCTCGCATTGGAAATCGGTGAGATGCTCGATCAATGGGTCGAGCTGAATCATCAACTCGGACTTGCTGCGTTTATCCCACGTGATGATTTCATGCCGGAATACAACCGCATGTTGTCGTATGCGGAGAAGCTCGAAAGTCGCATCCTCGACCTGATGAAGTGGCGTCGCGAAGCGGGAACGTTGGGAGCCGATCTCCTCTCACAATTGATTCGAGTGCATGACACGACCGGCGGAATCACAAACGAGCAACTCGTCGGTCACGTCGCGCTGTTGTTCGGTGCCGCGCACATGACTTCGGCCTATTCGCTCGGCTGGACGCTGTTTTTGTTGGCTCAACACCCGGAAGTCATGACCTCGCTGAACCACGAACTGCAAGCAGGGATTTACGATGAGCCGCTTGCCGCGTTCGATAGCGCGAAAGGCTCATTACTGGATCGAGTGCTGCGAGAAAGTATGCGATTGCTGCCGGCTTCGTCGTACTCGCAACGAATCAACGATGTCCCGATCGAGTTTGGACCGTTCTCGTTGCCGAGAGGAACACCGATCATTTTCAGTTCCTTCGTGACACATCATCGTCCCGATTTGTATCCAGAACCGGACCGCTTCCAACCTGATCGGTGGCTGACGATCTCGCCGACTCCTTACGAATATCTGCCGTTTGGAGCCGGGCCGCGCATGTGTCTGGGAGCACCACTGGCTCAGTTCATCATCAAGACAATTTTGCCGCGTATCTTGAAGCACAATCGGCTGAGCGTCGTTGCCGGCGCTGAGGTGAATGGGCTGGTTGTCTCAACCATGCTCAACCCAATCTCAGGCATCCCCATGCACGTTGCTGAACCCGACGGCCGCTTTGCGACATCAGCGGTGACCGGCAACATTCACTCGCTGGTCGATCTGCCGGCTGCGGCACTTCAGCGGCGAGCGGCAGCGTGACCGTAGGTCAGTCCGCTTGCCTGCCAAATATTCCTCTATCAATAAAACAGCGAGCCGCCTGTTTACGATTCGGTCTCGATCATTCCGTTTCGTCTGCCGCTCGTTTGCCAATACAGTCGATCGTCCGTGATCTTCCTTTGTTGAAACGCGCAATTCAGACACATCTTGTCAGTACCGAATTGCAGATAGATCTCACCATTAACGAGCAAGTGAAACCAATCTTGGCCTGGCTGGCGAATGCAGCAGTACTCACGTGCTCCGGTTTGAATTCCCGCTTGCCAATTCTGCGAATGTGGGACGTACAAGCGGCGATCTTGAGCGAGCGGTGGCTTCGAGAGGTTCGTGTCGGATTCGGTTCTCGCTGTGCCTAACGAACTCTGAGCTTCGTCCGGCAACGAATCCGTCGCACTCAAATGTTCGGCTACGGCTTTCGCCGCGAAGAGTTCTTCCAGCGCCGACTTCAATCGCTCAGCGATCCCTTGAAGTTCCTCGGACGAGATGTTTGAGGCTTCGTTGTGATCGGCATCAAAGTTTGTGGGATCGGATGAGTCTGACACGGAACGGCCGCCTCGAAAACGTATTTAGGAGCGTCTGAATTGCTGATCGTCAGGATCCGCGTTCGTTGTCGAATGATTTGTTTTCAAGCCGGAACCATGCCAGCAGTTAGCTCGGCGTTGAGACAAGTACACGAACCGCGTGTTCCACGTAGGATGGAGCGTTTGGCCGCACTTCGACATTTCTCGCGATCACGACATTTCCGAGGCTGCGGGCTTCGTGAGTCGTGACGGCTTGAGCGGCGAATCCTAATGCGCAGACTCCAGTTATGCCGGGGATACTTGAACTAGCTCCGGTGACGCGCGGGATTTGATCAATTTTCGCGGCAAGTTACTTGACGTTGCAAAATCAGACGTCCGCTCTCCGAAGACGGATGAGCCGGTCTTTGTGTCGCTCGTTTTCAAGCGAGACAGAGCCAGCGAGTCCTCCCCAAGGAATTGCAGAAATGAATCCGCACGCATTCTTCCGGATGCGTCGGAACCGGGTTGTGTCATGGGCCAAGTGGGCATGCCTTAGTGGTGTGCTCTCTGCCGCTTGGATCGGTTATTCCGTTTCGGCGGATTTCCCGACGCGCACTCAATCCGCTTCCGGCACGACCAAATCGAGCCAACCTACCTTGGTCCAACTCGGCTTCTTTGCGAGTGACGAAGTCGAGAGCAAGACCCCTCGCGCTGATCAACAGTCGCAAACGTTGAGGGAATTTGCTCCGGCCGCACCGTCATCGGGACCGAGCGTTCCGTTTCCGCCGAACACCTATATCGCGCCCAACGTCGAACAGCCACTTGTTCCGTTTCCGCCACAGCCGAGCTATCCAACCTACTCGCAACCTCAGCCTGTGTTCCCATCGCAGAACTACGCACCGCATCAGAACCAGTCTCAACGACAGGCTCTCGATGACGACTTGGGAGACGCTCAAGGGATTCGTAATCCGTGGTGGTCGATCTTCGTCACGTCGCCAATGCGACCGAATACAGAATCGCTGCCGCTGAGCGTGGAAGAGTTGATGGTCCGCACGTTGCGTTGTTCCTCGCAGGTCAAAGTCTTCAGCGATTTGCCGCTCATTCGTGAGACGTCGATCACTGAAGCGGATGCCGCGTTCGACTGGACCGCGTTCCTCGACTCCAAATGGCAAGACCTCAACGATCCGGTTGGTAATACGTTGACGGTTGGCAACAACTCGAAGCGTTACGTTAATCAGCAGGCAACATCGCAGGGGGGATTGCGCAAGCGAACTCGCGATGGCGGCACATTGCAGTTGAGTCAACAGTTCGGCTGGCAAGACACGAACTCGATCTTCTTCAAGCCATCCCCGCAGGGAACCGCTCGTATGGCGATCGGTTACACGCATCCCTTATTGCGTGGCAGCGGGCAAGTCTACAACGAAAGCCTGATTGTTCTGGCTCAGTTGGATACGGATATCGCAACCGACGAATTCTCGCGACAGCTTCAATCGCACTTACTGGAAACATTGCGTGCTTATTGGGGCTTGTACCTTGAACGAGCGAACCTCGCACAAAAGTTGCAATCTCTCAAGCGCGCGGCGGACACATTGGCCAAGCTCAAGCAGCGGCAACACATCGACACCGTAAAGAGTCAGGTCTTGCGAGCGAAGGCCGAAGTCGGCTCACGACGTTCGCAAGTTTTGCGTGCTGAAATGGGAGTCAAGAACGCTGAGGATCGCTTGCGAGCGCTCGTCAACGATCCAGCCTTCGGAGATTACCACTGCGTGGAACTACTTCCAGTCGATGTGCCAACGTGCGATGAAATTCCGCTCGATATGCGCATGGCATTGTGTACTGCGGCGCAATCGCGACCGGAAGTCAATCAAGCGTTGCGGCAAATCCAGGCGGGCTGTACTCGGCTGAATATGTCAAAGAACGAAGTCATGCCGATGCTGAATCTGGTCACCGAGGCTTACAGCGCCGGGTTACAGCAAACGAATCCGTTCAACGCTTACGACAACCAATTCAATCAAGGTCGTCCTGGCTACACAGTTGGGATGCAGTTTGAAATGCCGCTCGGTAATCGTGCTCCGAAAGCGCGGCTCGAACGGCGAGAACTCGAACTACGTCAGCTACGTAATCAATATCAAACAACACTCAATACGTTGCAGTTGGAAGTGAAAGTCTCGGTCCGTGAAGTGGAAACAGCTCAGGCCGAAATGCAGTCGCAATCGCAAGCAATGAATGCCAGCACCGTCGAATTGGACTATCTCGAAAAACGTTGGGAACACCTACCGGGCGAAGATGGCACCGCCAGCTTGATGCTCGACAACTTGTTGCAGTCTCAGAATCGGCTGGCATTGAACGAGTTCAACTTCTTGACCGCTCAAGTGACATACAACCTCGCACTCTGGAATGTGAAGAAGGCGACTGGCGAACTCCTACAAACCGAACAGGTTTCATGGGGTCGGACGTGCGTTGATGACTTACCGACGATCGTCGTCGATAAGCATGGCCGAGCGTTGGAGACGATGCGAGATGGTCGTTCGCAACCGGTCTATGTGCCGCTTGAGCCACAACCCGAACGAGCATTGCCTCCGAGTCCGCGTGACTCTGACGAATCAACCGACGGTCCAGCACTGAGGACAATCGGCGGCGAGCGTGTCCCTGCTCGCACGTCCTGGCGCGAGAAATTGTTCCGCAGCAAGTAACGCGGCGAAGCCGCAGTTACGTAGCCGTCATCGCTCTGCGTGACGAGCCGGTTGCTTCAATGATTGCTGTTGAAACGCTCGGCTCATCACGCGGAGAGTTAAGGCTACGTAGGGATGCCGACCACAACGTGAACTCCACCGACACGATCACTGAGTCTGACATTGATGCTCTGCCCAGCCGAAGGTTCGCGTTCTGGCGGAACACGGCGCGTGTGCGTGATCCGTCACGGCAAGAGATGAAACTGGTGCGACACACTCGGCATCGCGCGGCGGAACTCGAACGAGTATCTGATCGCGAACTGCGTGACCTCGCCGCTGCGTTGCGTGAGTCTTCCGAGCAAATCGGGCCGACGATCAGCGCTGATCAGCGTGCCGCACAACAAGTCGGGGGAGCGGCGCTCGTTCGTGAAGCGGTGCGGCGCGTGCGCGGTCTGAAGTATTACGGCGAGCAACTTCTCGCGGGGTTGGTGCTCGCGTCGGGGCATGTCGCCGAGATGGCGACCGGTGAAGGGAAGACAATCGTGGCGGCGATTCCGGCATTCTTGTCGTGGATCAACGGATGGCAGACTCACATTGCGACGCCGAACAGTTATTTGTCGCAACGCGATTGCAAACAGATTCAGCCGGCGCTCGAAATGCTCGGAGTCAGAGTGTCGTTGTTGCCGGAACGCAATGAACTCTCCGGGAAGAAAAAGGCGTATCAAGCCGACGTCGTATATGGCACCGGTTATGAATTCGGTTTCGATTATCTGCGCGATCAACTGACGCTCCGTAATGAGCCACTTGGATCGCTTGGCAGCGAGTTGCTCGATGCTCTTTCTGGCCGTGTGCGTGCCGTAACTCCGATCTTGCAGACGCATCGCGACTTCACCGTCATCGACGAAGTGGACAGCGTGTTGATTGACGAGGCAATGACACCGCTGATTCTGAGTGCAGGTGATGACGGGCTTGCGTTGCCGACTCCTTACCTCTCCGCTCGTAGCTTGGCTGCGGAGTTGGTTCGCGGCGAACACTTTCATCTCGATGTTCCGAATCGCCAAGTGCGGCTGACGGATGCAGGGCGTTCGCACGTTTTTCATTGGCTCGAACGACATCCGATCGACGAACTGCGTCGTCCGTGGGACTGCTACGTCGTCAACGCGTTGCAAGCAAAGTTCATCTTCGAGCAGGGAGTTGACTACGTCGTTCGCAATGGCGAAGTGCAGATCGTCGATCAAAAGACTGGTCGCATTTTTGGCGAGCGAACTTGGCGTGACGGCTTACATCAAGCGATCGAAGCATTTGCCGGAACTGCGATCACGAACGAACGCTCAAGTGCCGCGCGAATCACTCGACAACGATTCTATCAATTGTATCCATTGATCTGCGGCATGACTGGGACCGCTGAAACGGCCGACGAAGAGTTTGAATCGATCTATCGTCTGAAAACAGTCCTAATTCCGCGGCATCGTCCATGTCGGCGAGTGGATCTTCCAGACCGGTTTTTCGCGACCAAGGATTCCAAGTTCCGTGCGATCGTGGGCGAAATCATGGAACGGCATCGCTGCGGTCAGCCAGTGCTCGTCGGAACGCGAACAATCGGCGACAGTCATGTTCTTTCGACGTTGCTGGATTCGATTCGGATGCCACATCAAGTGCTCAATGGTCTGCAAGACGCAGACGAAGCGGAGGTCATTGCGCGAGCAGGTCAGTATCGAGCAATCACGGTTGCGACCAACATGGCTGGTCGCGGGACCGACATCAAACCCGATGAGCGTGCACTCGCTGTCGGTGGCCTGTTTGTCATCGGTGTCGAACGAAATGAAGCGAGGCGAGTCGATCGGCAATTGGCCGGTCGAGCGGGCCGGCAGGGTGATCTCGGTTTCAGTCGCTTCTTCGTCTCGGCAGATGATGATTTGCTGCAACGATTCGCTCCGAAGTTAGGTAAGAAATTCTGTCGCAGTGCCGGCAAAGACGGAGAGGTTCACGACAACTACGGACCGCTGATCACGACGTTGCAACACGCCGCCGAGTCCGATGCCTTTCGGGTCCGTCGCAAGATGGTCGAACACGATCGTTGGTTGGACGACATCCTCGCGAATGTGATGGGGGAGGCGGAATGATGAGCAATAGAACAGAGGCCGATTACGCGCAAACCCCACCGAGCTTAACTCGGTGGAACCGGGCCTTTGCACTACGAGAGAGATTGTCGAAGTTTTGTGAGAACGTAGTGCAAAAGCCCGTGAGCCACCGAGGCATGCTCGGTGGGGTCGTGTTGATGCTCGCACTTGTCTTCATCACCGGAGCGAATCGCATCGAACGCCGAACGCTCGAAGGGTTCGCGGAACCTTATCAGACAATTGAGATCGCCGCGTCTGAAGCGGGGATCGTACAAGAGGTGCTTGTCGAACTCGGCCAAGCAGTGAAAAAGGGAGACGTACTGGCGGTGTTGGATGACGAAGTGCTCAAAGCTTCGTTGGAGATCGCTCAGCTCAAAGCTCAATCGACTGCCGCACTCGATGCATCAAAAGTGGAGATCGAACTGCGTCAACAAAAGCTGGCTGCGTTGACCCAGTTGAACCGCTCCGGTAGCGGGAGTCGTGAAGAGTATGCTCGCGCGAAAGCAGACGTTGAATTTGCAAACGCGAAGTTGAAAGGAGCAGAAGAGACGCTCGCAGCCGATCGACTGGAAGTGAAAAAGATCGACGCTCAATTGCGGCAACGGACGATCCGAGCATCCCTGAATGGTGTCGTCACCGACATACATCGCGATCCCGGTGAATTCGTTTCAGGAGCCGAGCCGAAGCTGTTTACGGTCGTGCGGCTCGATCGTTTGCGTGTGAAATTTTATGTCCCGGCTGAGCACTCGTTGCGTTTGAATAAGTCTGATCGAGTCAAAATTCAAGCGGCGAATGACGACAAGCCGACTGCTGCCGAAGTGGAGTTTGTGTCGCCTGTCACGCACGCTGAAAGCGGATTGGTCCGCGTCGATGTGATTCTCGACAACCGCGATGGCCGGCTCCGAAGCGGTCAACGTTGGTTACTCATTCAGGAGTGATTTCAATGGCGACGATTCACTCGGCTCATGATGGACCTACACCGTCGAGCCCACAACATTCGGCGAAAGCCCGTGTCCGCGAATTGCAATTGGCGGTCTGCGATGAGCTGGAAGCAGCCGTTGAATCTGAAAACAACTGCGTCAGCATTCGAAGTCACGAGATTGCGGATCGCGGTGTAAGGAGTCGCGTCGCTGCAGAGAATTCTGTGCCTGCTGTCCAAACTCTTACGAATTCGGCGACGGGTGGCATTGAGCCGGCAGACATCGCGACTGCGACGGCTGCAGTCTTGGATTTGAACATGCAGGTCGCGCTCGCTGATGGTTTGGAAGTAGCGGGACGAGTGATTGTCGAACGGCTGATTCAACATCTGAAGCTCGATCGGGTTGCTTTTGCATGGCGACGTCCGACAGGTGCGTGTTCGTTAATCGCGGTTTCCGGTCTGACTCGATTCGATCGGCGTTCTGAATTGGTCGAACTGTTGCATGGTGCCGCGAATGAAGCGGTCGCTCGCCAGTCAGACGGTTCTTGGCCGCCGTTGATGGCTGCGAATCGACACTCACTAATTGCTCATCGAAAATTGGTGGAGACCTCACGAGTTGAGGCGACCGCCTCTTATCGACTGACGACGGGCGTTAAACAACCTTGGGAACTCAGCAGTCGAACGTTAGGTGTGTTGTTGGTGACCGGTTCACGAGCGGCGGTTCATGATCCGGCCAATGTTCGTTTTCTGACCACCGCAGCGAAATGCCTGTCGGCCACTTTGGAACTGATGGCTCGCGCAGAAGGGGGCTTTGTTCGTCGCCAGGTAACTCGATTTCGTAGAGCGATTTCGCGACGGTCTTTGGCATTGATAGCAATGTGCGTAATTGGTGTTGCCGCGTTGATGGCGGCACCTTGGCCGTATCGGATTTCGTGTCGATGCGTGGTCGAGCCAATGCAACGTCGCTTCGTCGTGGCACCGCATGACGGACTTATTGAAATGTCACTCGTGCAACCGGGCGATGTGGTTCGCTCGGGACAACCGCTGGCTCGCATGGATGCTCGCGAAGTGCGTTGGGAGTTGGCGGGCTTAGAAGCGGATCGCCGACAAGCCATGCAACAACGCGATACGAGTTTGACTCGTGGTGAACTCGCGAAGTCGGAACTCGCACGCTTGGAGGTTGAACAACTCGATGCAAAGCTCGAACTACTGCGCCGTCGTGCGAGTTTGTTGGAGTTGCAAGCGCCGCTTGACGGAGTGGTGCTCAGTGGCAGTCTCGACAAGCTCTCGTCAGCACCAGTGAAGACGGGCCAAGTCCTATTTGAAATCGCGCCGTTGGATCACTTGAGAGTCGAGGTCTCGACGCCAGCGGAAGACTATCGGCACGTGAAGGATGGTGCTCCGGTCGAGTTGCGTTTCGAGGGACGCCTGAATGAATTGCGGACCGGTACGCTCACGCGAGTTCGACCTCGTTCAGAGATACGCGATTCGGCGGATGTTTTCGTTGCTGAAGTAGAGATGGATAACCCCGATCAGTCTCTCCGTCCCGGACAACGAGGTTCGGCAGTCGTGATCGGTTCGTCGCATCCGCTGGCTTGGAACTTGTTTCACAAAGCAGCGGATCGCGTAAGACAGTGGTTGCCGTTTTGAAAGTGTGATTCAAACCCCACCGAGCTTGCCTCAATGGCTCGTGAGCCTTTGCACTACGGCTTGTGAGGTTAGACGTTTGCGTAGTGCAGAAGCCTTGATATCCACCGACAGTCACCAGGGTCGGTGGAGTGGATGTTATTCGGATATGTCCCTCGATTATCGCACTTATGAACTGCGTCAACTCCGCCCGAGATTGCGGGATGAGTTGTCGTTTTCATGGCAGTCGTATGGTGGGGCGGAGTGTTACGTCTTAGAGGACGAAGCCAACGGAGCTTATTTCCGAATCGGACTGCCGGAGTACACGTTCTTGTCGTTGCTTGATGGCCATGGAACTGTCGGCGAAGCGTTGTCACACACAGCGAACGTGCTGGGTGCAGATGCATTGAATGAATCGCAAGCGGCAAGCATTGTTCGTTGGCTCGCTGATTCGAAGTTGATTGTGTTAGAAGCCGATCTCGCAGATCGGGGAAGTGCGGGCGGTGCCGCATCTCATAAACGCGGAAGTCTGAATCCTCTGAGCCAAAAGATTCCGTTTGGTTCTCCGCAGAGTCTGCTCTCAATGATCGAGCCGATCCTCGGGGGATTGTTCAGCGTCTTGGGTTTGATGCTGTGGTTGGTGTTGATGACTGCGGCTTGTTGGCAGTTGGTTCCACACACTGATCGGTTTTGGCAGGAATCGGCGGTCGTGTTATCACCACACAATTGGTTGTGGATTGCGGCCTGGGGAGTAGGCCTGAAGGTCGTGCATGAGTTGTCGCATGGTTTGGCCTGTGTGCGGTTTGGCGGTCGGGTGCGTGACGCCGGAATTGTGTTCTTGTTGTTTGCCCCAATTCCGTATGTCGATCTGACGTCGACATGGCGTTTACCGAAGTGGCATCGGATTGTGATTTCGCTAGCGGGGATGTTGGCTGAATTGTCGCTCGCTGCGATCGCAGCCATCGCGTGGGCGAACACCACCGATGAGCTAATGCGACAACATCTGCTGCAATTGATGTTGACAGCAAGCGTCGTGACGTTGCTGTTCAACGCTAATCCACTGATGCGATTCGATGGCTATTACGTGCTCGCCGATTGGTTGGAACTGCCGAACCTTGCGATCCATGGTCAGCAATTGTTGGTGAGTGTTGCGAAGCGATGGCTGTTGGGAGCCTCAGTCACATCGCCCAATTGGCCAGAAGGACGAACTTGGTTGGTGGCGTTGTATGGCATCGCATCAGCCATATGGCGGACGGTTGTCAGTGCGTCGCTGATTGTGGCTGCTGCTGCCTGGTGGGATGGTGTCGGAATGCTGCTGGCAGTCGGTGCGATCTTTGCTTGGTTCATCCAGCCATTGTGGAGATCTTTGCGATACATCGTGATCGGATCGCCGTTCGAGCAACCGAGTCGTATTCGGTTTGTCTTGGCTTCAATCACGGTTGTTGCAGGTATGATGCTGACGTTGGATAACGCTCCGACTTGGAATTCTGTGAAGTTGCCTGGCGTTGTGGAGTATGTCGATGCGGCGATTGTGCGAGCTGAGGGATCCGGATTTCTTGAAGAGGTCGGTGTCGAATCGGGACAGATCGTCGGGACAGGGGAGTTCTTGTTTCGACTGACGAATCCGGAACTCGAAGCGCAGCGGCGTGAACTTAACGCTGAGGTCGAGCGATCGGAACTACGCAGTCGAGTTGCTCAACAAGCGGGCGATCTGGCGTCGATGTCGGCAGAAGATGACAATCGTCGAGCGCTACAAACGAAGTTAGCTGAATTGAATCGACTTCATGATGCATTGGTGATTCGAGCGCCGCGAGCAGGGATGATCTCGGCGGGTGATCTGCGTTCGTTGATCGACAGCTATGTGACTTCCGGCCAAGAACTGTTGGTGATTGGGGATCCTGATGAAAAAGAAGTTCGCGTTCTAATTGCTCAAGACCAATTCAACTCGGTTGAGTTTGCGAACTTGAGTCAAAACGCACTTGGTGAGCCGGGCGGCGTCAGCCCCTGGACTAATGCGGTTAAAACTGTGCGACAGGTCCGGGGACTGACGCCGCCCGGCTCACCAGAATTTGCACATGCCGCGATCGTTCGGTTGAACGGTGATGGGAGCGAGACCGTCGGTCAGTTTCACAAAGTCGATCCGCGAGCGACCACTCATCCACCACATCCCGCGTTCTGTGCGGGTGCGGGTGGCCCGGTCGCTACGAAGATTTCGAATGAACACAGATCGAGCAATGATCGAGATCCACAAGAGTTTCTCGATCCACATGTCGTCGGCTATGTGAAGCTCGATCCAAGCACCAGTCATCAGTTCGGCCCCGGACAACTCGCGACTGTGCAGATCAATGGCCCACGCCGACTGCTGCGTGATTGGCTGCTCGAAGCGGGCCGAAAATGGTTTTCGACACGCTCGTGAATCTACGTAGCCATCACGCGTCGTGTGACGAGCCGGTCGCTTCAGGGAGCGGGGTTAAGCACTCGGCTCATCACGCAGAGTTTGTATGTTGGTTACGTTGCGGCTGTCGCCAACTGCAGTGCAATTTGGCATGCGTGTAGGTAGCTCGGCACGTGGAGGACTTCGTCGGTGGTGTGGATGCCGGCTTGCCCGCAACCGAGCGTAACGGTCGGCAGGCCGTGGGCGGTCATCCAATTCGCGTCGAGTCCACCGTTGCTGATTCGCGTTTCAGGTTCGAGGCCAACACATCGGATGGCGTTAACTGCGGCAATCACACATGGCTCGGCGAGATTGAGTGCGAAAGATTCGTATTTGTGGTCCGCTCGAAATTCGACGCGGCCGGACTGGCCGTTGTCGGTGCTGACTTGCTTCGCCGCTTTCATGAATGCCTCGCGAAAAGCGTTGACGATTTTCACTCGAAATTTCGGATCGTGGCTACGAGCTTCGGCACGCAATTGGACATGCGGAGTAACGACATTTGTCGCTTCGCCCCCGTGAATGAAACCGATATTGCTGGTCCCTCGGTTCTTCCCTTTGACGATGAGCCCGTGCCAGCCATTGGACGCCAAGTCGGCGATCGCAATTCCGGCCATCGCGATGGCGCTCGCTCCGTGCTCCGGATGAGCGCCAGCATGTGCGGCGGTGCCGAAGAGATCAATGTGCAGATCGTAGGCACCGGTTGCTCCGATGGCCGCTGTGTGTGCGGCTCCGCCATCCCAATTGAAGCAGAGCTTCGGTTGGCCGAGATTGCGAGGATTCACGCAACGAGCACCGATCAAACCGATCTCCTCTTGAACGGGCCAAAAGAACGTCAACGGCGGATGCGGCAATTTGCTTTTCAAGATTGTTAGCACTGTATTGAGAAGCACCGCTGCACCGGATCGGTCGTCGCCACCTAGCGCCGTCGTCGGGTCAGCGGACTTGATGATGTCGCCGTCAAGAATCGGCTTTGCTCCGACTGCGAGGGGCACAGTGTCGACGTGAGCCATCAACAGGCGACGCGGGGTTCGCTTGGTCCCCGGAAGTTTGACAATCAGATTCCCGACCTCACCACCAGCCGGACTTCGCTTGTGAGCATCGTCGATCGTAATCTGCGAATCCGGCACTCCGGCTTGCTTCAGTTTCTTCAGTATGAAAGCCACGACACGGCCTTCTTGAGTGCTCTTGCCGGGAATAGCAATGAGGTCCACCACGAGTTGAATGGCCGCATCGCGAGCGAAAGCGAATGAAGTGTCTGAAGAAACGGAACGAATCGCCATACGATGACTTTCAGATGAGGGCGGGGGATCGAGAGGGAGTATTTTTCATGGACCTAAAGGCGACGGTCATAAAGGGACAAAGACACGAAGAAGTAAAACTGTCGGCTGCCAGAATCTTTGTGCCTTCGTACCTTTGCGGTAGCTTCTCCGATCGATTTCTGTTTTGACTAGAACGTCGGAACGCTGTTTTTCATACGGCTGCTATGCTACTCGTTGACGGGTTTGGAACAACACAGGGCCGAACTGATCGTCGTTGGTCAAAGGGCATTCGATGCATGAACGGACCGGCAAAAAGAAATCGAGGTTGGAGTCGTGGCTGAAGTCCGCGACGACTCCCGTGTTCTTGGTTTCGGTGACGCGGAGAGTGTTATTCTTCAATACGGGATGTGAGCAGCTGACCGGCTGGACGGCAGACGAAGTTGTGGGCGAAGTGGCAGAGTTCGTCTCCGATCCGGAACCACATTCGTTAACTGCGATGATCAATTCTCTCTGTCCGCCACCCGAAGTTATGACTGGTCGCGAGCAGGACGTTCCGGTTTTTCTCCCAAATAAAAAGGGAACACCGGTCGCAAAGCTGATTAGATTTGTACCCATCACGGAAGCGGAGAGAGTGACCAGCGTTTTGGGAATTATCAGCGCGTTGCCGGTCGCCTCGCACAATCAACCGACTTCGATGGCGTTGCGATATCACGCGGAACTGTCTGCGTTGCGTTGGACGTTAAAGCAGCGTTACGGCTTAAAGACAGTGGTTGCGCGCAGTCTGGTCATGAAACGGGTGTTCGAGCAAATTCAACTGGCACGACAAACGAGTGTCGCAGTGCATTTCTTCGGACCGCGGGGTGTCGGCAAGGAGCATTTCGCACGCGCGATTCATCACGAAGTCGAATCATCATTCGGTGCGTTCGTGCCGCTTGATTGTCGGCAATCGCCGTACGAATTACAGGAGATACTCAAGCGATTGTTGCATCCGCAAGCGGACGATACTCCGACGACCTCACAACATCCACGAACGCTGTTTCTGGTAGATGTCGCTCACCTTTCCCGCGATGTGCAAGAGCGATTGTTGACTGCCTATCGTGAAGAAGAAAAAGCAGGCAAGGGGCGGCCTCAGTTGCCGCGATTAATGTCTTCTTCGACCGAACTACTTCAGATTGCCGTCACGGAGGAACGCTTGCTGCCGGAACTTTATTTCTTACTGACCCCGCTGGTCATTGAGGTTCCCTCGTTGCGAAAAAGGATCGACGATCTGGAACCGCTCGCTCAGGCGTTTTTGGAATCACTCAATCGCGGTGCCAGTCAGCAAGTTACTGGGTTTGCAGATTCTGTCTGGCCACAACTCAGAGAATACCAATGGCCCGGAAATCTCGATGAACTATTGCTGGTCGTACAAGAAGCGCGACACAATGGTAGCGGGCCGATGATCGACGCAAAGGATTTGCCGCTCCGATTTCGTGCTGGTTTAGACGCACAATCTATCAACCCTGTGCGCCGTAACTTGATCGAGGAACCGATCCCGCACCTAGAAGCACACTTAGCAGCGGTCGAACGTGATCTCATCAGGCGCGCGCTCGCTCAAACCAAACAGAACAAAACGCAGGCAGCCAAGTTGCTAGGAATCCCTCGGCCAGTGCTATATCGCCGCATGGCGGCACTGGGACTTGCTGTGCTGTGATTGTGAGGTCGTAGCAGAACTGGCAACCGTGTGTTGAAAAATCGTGGGATAGGTTTTCCGCCGGTCAGTTTATGGAAGCAAGAAGCCTTCGTTGCCATCACAGACAGGCGGGAGGTCTATCTCACTAGAAATTCGCGAATCTCACCCGAGTTCGGTGAGCTGGTGGGAGATGACAGCTCACCGCGTGGCACGCTGTGCTGTGGTGGCAAGATGTTTCCAATTGGCGGAGTTTTATGCCAATTTCCACGGCTCGCGATACGCTCGTGAAACCCATTTTGCCGCGTCCGCATCTCCGACGATTTGTTCGTTGATGGGATCCCACTGAATCCGACGTCCGAGTCGAACCGCGATATTGCTCAAGTGACAGACGGTCGCGGAGCGATGCCCGATCTCGACGTCGCAGATCGGCGGCTTGCGGGACTTGATGCAGTCCAAGAAGTTCTGATGATGATTCTTGCTGACGTACAGCCTCACGTCTTCATCTTTAAGAGCTTGCTTGACGAGGTCGTCGGGAGTGCTGGTGATCTTGCCGCGATCGACGAAGATCGTTCCTTCAGAACCGATAAACGTCACGCCGCCGGGGCAATCCTTTTCCCCTTGGCCGACGATCATTTTCACGCCCGTTGAGTACGTGTGCGTGATGCGGCAAGACTGAGTGACCTCGTATCCCTTCTCTGTACCGAACGTCGCGGTCCCTTCGACGGCGACCGGTCCAGACTCATCCATGCCCAACGCCCATTGAGCGATATCGATGTGGTGTGCTCCGAAGTTCGTCATTTGTCCGCCGGAGTAATCCCAGAAGAAGCGGAAGTTGTAATGGACTCGCTTGAGGTTGTGGGGTCGCTGTGGAGCGGGGCCGAGCCACATGTCGTAGTCGAGTTCTGGTGGCGGATCACTGTCCGGAACCGGCGGCCCGCTGAAGTTGGAACTGTGTAACCCGACCATGACTCGTTCCAACTTGCCGAGCCGACCGTTGCGGACCAACTCGCATGCGAGGCGGAAGCGATCATCGGAACGTTGCTGTGAACCGGTCTGCACGATACGGCTATGCGTGCGAGCCGCTTCGACCATTTTTCGTCCTTCGACGATCGTAAGGCTCAATGGTTTTTCGCAGTACACATCTTTGCCCGCTTGGCAGGCGTGAATCGTGGTCAGCGCGTGCCAATGATCGGGAGTCGAAATCACCACCGCATCGATGTCTTTCCGATCGAGCAATTTGCGATAGTCACCGAACCCTTCGCACGGTTTCTTCGTTTCTTTCTCAACCCGGCCAACCGCCGCCGCGAGCCGCTTCTGATCGACATCACAAACCGCCGCCGGTGACGCCAACTTCAAGAACGCGCCAAGGTTCCCACCACCTTGACCTCCCACACCAATATGGCCGGTCACGATTCGTTCGTTCGCACCAAACGCCGAACTCGGAATGATCCACGGAGCCGCAATCGTAGCGACTGCAGCAGTTGTCGTTTGAGCCAGGAACTGACGGCGAGTTGTGAGAGACATCAGAGGCGTCCTGTTGTAGCGACATGGTATTAAGTGAAGTGATTCAAGCTATCGGACCTGCAATTCAAAGTCTGGATGACCGAGTTGGTTCTTGGTGGCGACTAGGCAGAACGCCTTTCCAAAGACGGCAGATTTGGTCCATCCGCTGACCATGCGGGTCGGCGAATAGCCTTTGCTGGTGTATTTGAGGATTTGAAAGTCGAGCTTTTCACTGCGACCGTCTACCAGCCAATACTCGCGGATGCCGGCTTTCCAATACGCTTCGCGCAATAGTTCGCGATCTTTTTTCACCGAACTATCGCTCACGACCTCCAAGACCATGTCGGGCGAGCCTTCCAGTTCAATGAATCCCTCCTTGGCACCTTCTACCAACCGTACGCTGCCATCTTCAAAACTTGCGTTAGCTACAAATACGCCGTCCGGATTGTTGGATACCTCCGCACCAAGATGACTAATCAACAAACCGTCGGGATAGAACTCACCAATTTTTAGTAGCGTTGCCAACGAGTCGAGAACTCGTGAGATGACCATCTTCATACGATTGTGCGAATAGATTTGCTCTCGGCTCATGTCGAACATCACCTCGCCATTGAGAAAACTGACGCGGCCTTCTTCCGGAAATTCATCCGAGTGAAACCACTGGCGGAACGAGGTGTGATCGACGATCCAGCCGGGAACGCAGATTGACACCCCGTCCAGAATGAAGCGATGCGTCGCTCGCTCGGTGACGGCAACTGCCTTCCTAGTGCGAGGCTTCGTCGGCAAGACAGCCGCACGAGTTGCGGTACCGCCACTTACCGGGCTTCGTCGAGTGGCTACAGCTTGAGACATGAACAATCTCCGCGAATCGCTGTATCAAACAAAACCCCGCTGATGAGGCGGGGTCTGTGTTGAGAACAAAACTATCGAACGAATTGTTGTTAGCCAGCTTTTCCTTGACCGGCATCATCAGCAATCGTCACTGGTTTGTAGCCGCCGATCGTCTTGAAGTAGATCAGCAACAACAAATAAATCGCCGCCATTGTTGCTGGAATGAACGAATCGGCCACCAACGTCTTGCGGTCGCCAGCGATACTGGCATCGACGACGTTGAGTTCTTCGGCGGAGAGATTCGCTCGTGCTGCATCCCCATCAGCAGTCTCGCGAGCCTTGTTGAGCTTGTCTTGAGCTTCACCCAGCTTCTTGCCGTTCAAGCCGAGTGCGTCATCGAAGACGAGAAACTTGCTCGGCTTCTCAGCCTTGTAGCTTTCAAACGCGACGGCATTCGACGTCTTAAGAGCCTCACCAGCAAAACGGTCTTTTGCGTAACCGAGTCCGGGTGAGCCGATCAAACCGGCAGACATCATGCCGACGCCGCCCATGATGCTGATTGCGATGGCTCCCGTACGTGGAAAGCGATCGGACGCAACAGCCAACATCGTTGGCCAGAAGAATGTCTTGCCGATGCCGTAGACGGTCAATGCGACCAATGCCCCTGAAAACGTCTTGATGCCGCTGGTTAGATTCAAACCGATGCAGGCCAAAATCGCACAGACCACCAAGATGCCGATCGGAGACAGACCGAGCCGCTTCTCAATGAAATCTGCACAGAATCGCAACGCGAACATCAACGCCGAGGTGAATACGAACAGAATCTTGCCCTGCTCGGACGATAAAATGTTGCCCGTGATGTTCTGAATCCAACCGTCTGTTCCGAGTTCAACCGCACCTACCAAAGCGTGAGCGAGGAACAACACGAACAGCAAGACTGAACCCATCGAGAACTTCGTTAGCACGCCGACTCCCGCAAGCAGCACGCCACCGACCGCGTAGCCCGCCAACTTCGCGTTGTCATCACCCAGCAACGGTTTGAGCACATCGCCCAGGAACATCGACAGCAAGTAGCAGACAATCAAACCGCCGAGGATGCCGACGTCTTTGAACATCTCGCCCAGCTTCAAACCTTTTTGCGAGGCTTCTGACTTCGGGAAGCTTTGTCCCAAGAACATCACACCGTAAATCACAGTCGGGATCAGATACAACGATAATTGCAGCTTCCAATCCAGCTTCAGGCGGTCGTCCAGTACCCAACCCAACGCACCACCGAGGATCAAACCAGCGGGCCAACTGGCGTGAAGAATGTTGAGATAGTGCGTCCGATTGTTTGGGAACAATGTCGCAACGAGCGGATTCGCAACTGCCTCCAAGCAACCGTTCGCCAGAGCAAACAGGAACATTCCCCAGTAGAGCATGTTGTAGGCGTTCTCTGGTGTTGAAGCACCGAACGTTACGACGGCTGACAACACGTGCAACACGAAAGCGGCGACGACCAACTTGCCGTATCCGATTTTGTCGCACAGCATCCCACCGATGATGATGCCAAAGCAAAACCCAGAAAACCCGGCGCCGCCGATTGCCCCAAGCTGAGTGTCGGAGAACTCGTATGCCGTTCGCCAGTTGTCGAAAATTCCTCCTCGAATCGCGAACCCCACGCCGGCGGCGAGAATTGCCATGAACCCCGCCCAGAGTAAACGCTGAGCGTTTGGAGCGGCCTGACCTTGAGCTGTGTCTTGCATGATACCCTTTTCATCGCGAATTAACGGAGTAGGAAGTTCAAATTGCGGTCGGGCATCGTATCGGGGGCATTTCACATCAGCAAATCAACGCTGCTGAATGGCAAAAGAGTGTCCAAAGAGAGCGGCAAAACCCGCTGGTGAAAAACGACGAAACTCGTGTTGACCCATTTTTGACGAAGTCATATCGTCCGCCCGCTTCAAACGCAGCCCGACTGAAAACAAACCAACGGTTGCGTGCCACAAAGCAAATTTCGCAATCGCCTCCCGGAAGTAGCCAGAGTCCTTCGCCCCCCTGGGACCAGCTGCTTCCGGGATTTTTCTTTTCACAGAAACGCACATTCGCGTTATGTAGGACGGGCACTCTTGCCCGTCGCGATCGCCGGTCAAACTTGGTTCTCAACCTTACTTGGTCGCACGCCACACTCAACCTGACGGTCAAGAGTACCCCGTCCTAACCAATGTCTTAATCTTGATTCTTCAGTTCCACGTTCGTGTCTGACTTCGCGATCACCACGATGCCTGAATCAGTTACGGTGAATCCACGTTGTCGATCCGCATTGAGGTCATAGCCAACCTCGGTTCCTTCGGGGATATGCACTCCCTTGTCGATGATCGTCCGACGAATGCGTGAGTGTCGGCCGATTTGGACATCACTCAGCAGGATTGAATCACGCACGTCGGCCCAACTGTTGACGCGAACGTTCGGTGCCAGCACCGATCGCTCAACGCGCCCGCCAGAAATAATTGAGCCTTGTCCCACCAAACTATCAACGGCAATGCCGGCGCGCGGCTTCGCTTCCTGAAAGTCTGCGAAAACAAACTTCGGTGGCGGCAGCGAGGGATGAAACGTGCGGATCGGCCAAGATTGGTCATAAAGATCGAACTGCGGACGAACGGCGATCAAATCCATGTTCGATTCAAAATAAGCATCGAGTGTTCCGACATCACGCCAATATTCCGCATCGCCTGTATTACGATCGCGGAACGGGAACGCGCGAATGCGGTGAGTCTTGACAACTTCGGGAATGATGTCTTTGCCAAAATCGTGCGAGCTGTTTGTCGCCGTCGCATCTCGGCAAAGCTGATCGAAAAGAAACTTTGCACCGAAGACGTAAATCCCCATTGAGGCTAAGCAGCGAGAAGGATCGCCGGGAATCGGATCAGGCTCCGTTGGTTTTTCGCGAAAGTTGACGATCCGGCGGTTCGAGTCAACTTGCATGACGCCAAACTGGCTCCCTTGTTTCAGCTCAACCGGTAGGCAGCCGATCGTCAGGTCGGCATTGGAATCGAAGTGGTCGCGGATCATCTCCGAGTAATCCATCTTGTAGATGTGATCTCCAGACAAGATGACAACAATCTTCGGTTGCGACTTTTCGATCGAGTAAATGTTTTGATAGACCGCGTTCGCGGTTCCGGAATACCACTGCTCGCCCAGTCGTTGTTGCGGCGGCAAGATATCAACAAATTCGCCAAGCTCTCGACAGAGGAATCGCCATGCCAAATTGATGTGTCGATCAAGGCTCGCGGCCTTGTACTGTGTGAGCACCAGAATGCGACGCAGGCCGCTGTTGATACAGTTCGAAAGAGTGAAATCGACAATCCGATAACTGCCTCCAAACGGGACTGCTGGCTTCGCTCGATCACGAGTCAGCGGTTGCAGGCGATCTCCCTTTCCACCTGCCAGGATCAGCGTCACGACGTCTTTCATGCAGATCTCCACATCAACACCGAGCGACTCAACTCCATCGCGGCGGATTATGAAAACTTCTGAGCGGCGAGCAATTCACTCGGCCTTCATCGGCCGCTGAACTGATTGTTGACGGGACGCAGTCGTGGTTACTTGGCACACGGCCAGGAACTCGTTTGCTGCGAACGTTGTTTGTCGCATATTGTCCGCTTGCTGGCTCATGTTTTGTCAGATGTTTGCATTCAAAATTTGATGCGACAGAGCTCAGATTAGAAATCTGAAATCTCACCATAGAATCGCAATTGGAGTTCATCGTGTCCGATCATCCCGAACGAGTCGTCATCATCGGCTCTGGCCCAGCCGGTTGGGCCGCCGCTATCTACACCGCACGGGCAAGCCTCGGTCCGCTGGTCATTGAGGGCGCTTTGACGGAAGACAACCGACTCAAGGGAACCTTGCCAAAGGGGCAATTGGCGCTGACCACCGAAGTCGAGAACTATCCAGGATTTCCGGCCGGAGACCTGCAAGCGTACCTCGCCAGTGCGATCCCGGCTGATCGCCAACCCTATTTGTTTTCCGGAAAAATCCACGGCGTGACCGGCCCTGACCTCGTCGAATTGATGCGACAGCAAGCGATCAACTTCGGCACCCGGATCATCACCGATGACGTTTTCGATGTGGACTTCAGCCAGCATCCCTTCGTCTTGAAGACGCTGGAAGGTCAGACGATCAAGGCTCTCTCCGTCATCATCGCGACAGGCGCTCGTGCGAATTATCTCGGTCTCGCTTCGGAAGACCGATTCAAAAACATGGGCGTCTCTGCATGTGCGGTCTGTGACGGAGCATTGCCTAGATTCCGCAACAAGCCACTCGTCGTCATTGGCGGCGGTGACAGTGCAATGGAAGAGGCGAGCTATCTCACGAAATTCGGCTCGAAGGTTTACATCATTCATCGCCGCGACTCGTTCCGAGCCAGCAAGATCATGGCCGAACGAGTCCTCAAGAACCCGAAGATCGAAGTCAAATGGAACTCGAACATCGCCGAAGTGCTTGGCACTGACCAAGCCGGTGTCACCGGCGTCCGCCTGCAAAGCACCGTTGATCCGAGTAAGACGGAAGAGCTTGAATGTACCGGCTACTTCTGTGCGATCGGCCACACACCGAACACAGACTTCCTGAAAGGCCAGCTCGCACTCACCGAGAAAAAATACATCCAATGGACCACCCCGCAGCGAACTTACACAACCGTCGAAGGTGTCTTCGCGGCCGGTGATGTGGCTGACGATTACTACCGCCAAGCCATCACCGCCGCCGGCTCCGGCTGCCAAGCGGCCCTCGACGCCGAACGTTGGTTGGCGGCAAAAGGGTTTGAGTGAGAGTTTGTAGTTCCGCCTTGAGGCGGTCTTATGAACTTAGCAAGTACGAATTCTCGAATGGTTCCGCCTGAAGGCGGGACAACGAAGTTGAAAGCGAGTGACTCAAGATGCTCACGAAGGAAGGTTGTCTTTCTCGGCGCGCGCGACTTTGGTCGGCAACACCGAGCGATGTCGAATGGTTGTTGATCGCCGATCCGCGACACGTCAAATACCTCGCGAACTTTTGGATTCCGCCATTCAGTTTTTCGGGTGGAGAGCGAGCGTTGTTGTTGCTCGAACGAGACGGAAGCAAGAAGGAAGGCAAAGCAACGCTGCTCGGTGATAACTTCGCGTTGAAGTCGAGCATGTGCGAGGCGTTCGTTGACGATCAAGTTCCTGCGACATGGTACGACCATCAGCACTCGGTCACGAATCGTGATCACGTCCTATTTCAAGCCGTGTCGCAAGTCGCGAGCAAGCTCAAGGGTCGAATCGGTGCGATCGAATCCGAATGGCTGCCAACCGGAGCACTCGATGCGATCGGTGATGGCGACGTTCGGCTGTCGAACATTTCGATCGGCACAGAATTGCGAACGTTGCGGCGTTGCAAAGAGCCAGACGAAATCGCATTGCTTGAAGAGTGCATGAGAGCGACTGATGTCGGGCAAGCGTGGGCGAGAGAGAACATCAAACCCGGCATGACGGAACTTGATGTTTATCGCGGCGTGCAATCTGCGTCGCTTCAAGCGGCTGGCCGAGTCGGCTTGATCTACGGTGACTTCCGAGTCACAAACGGCATCTCACCAAAAGCGGGCGGCTTGCCGACTCAGCACGTTCTACAAAACGGTGAATTGTTCATTCTCGATTACTCGGTGGTGCTCGAAGGCTATCGCAGCGACTTCACGAACGTGATCGCCGTCGGAACACCATCATCGGAACAACGCGAAGTCTTCTCCATTTGCCAGCGTGCGATGGCTGCCGCCGAAAAAGTTCTCAAAGCCGGCGCACGAGCGGCAGACGTCTTTGCCGCTGCGAGTGCTCAATACAAACCGTCGTCGTTTGTCGCCAAAGGCTACGATCACCTGACGCATCACGCGGGCCACGGCATCGGACTCGCACACCCCGAAGCACCAATCCTCGTCCCGCAAAGCGAAGATGTACTCGTCGCAGGAGACGTTCTCACTCTCGAACCCGGCCTCTACGTCGACGGCGTCGGCGGAGTCCGCATCGAACACAACTACCTCATCACCGAAGCCGGCTACCGCCGACTCAGCAATCACACAATCGCTTTGGACTAGATTCTTTTTTCAACGCAAAGACGCGAAGGACCGCAAAGAGAAGACGGAAAAGAATCCCATACTTCTTTGCGAACCTCTGCGTTTCTTTGTGTCTTTGCGTTGAAAATGTCTTCCCGAACTCCGGAATATCAAAATGCTCGATCTGCAATTTGTCTGTGACAATCTCGAAGCCGTTGAAGCCAACTGTCGAAATCGTGGGGTGACCGTCGATCTGAGCCAAATCACTTCGCTTCGCGAGCGGCGAGGCCAGCTCATTGCCGAAGGGGACAATCTGCGTCGCGAACAGAAAGAGCTGTCTGCGATCATTCCCAAGACCAAAGACGCTGACGAAAAACAAAAGCTGATCGCTCGTGGCAAGGAACTTCGCGAAGCGATTACGGCGAATGACAAACTGGTTGCCGATGTCGAACCGTTGCTGCGCGATGTGCTCGTCGGCATCCCGAACATGACGCATCCGGACGCTCCCATCGGCCAGGAAGCTGACAGCAAAGTTGTGCGCATCGTTGGCGAGATCAAGAAGTTCGACTTCAAGGCGCTCGATCACGTCGCGCTCGCCGAGAAGCATGATCTCATCGACCTCGAAGCCGGTGCGCGAGTCACGGGCCACGGCTTTTATTTCTTGAAGAACGAAGCAGTGCTGCTCGAACTGGCGTTGATCCAATACGCCGTCGACAAGCTGCGCAAGGCCGGATTTACGCTCCACACAACTCCCGATCTTGCTCGCATGGATGTGCTCGAAGGAACCGGATATCAACCGCGCGGGCCGGAGACGCAGATCTATTCAATCGCCGGAACCGACCTCAGCCTCGTCGCGACAGCGGAGATCACGCTAGGTGGAATGCTGAAGGATCACATCCTCGATCTCGAAAAGCTGCCGCTGAAGTACGCCGGTATCTCGCATTGCTTCCGCACGGAAGCGGGGTCTCACGGCAAGGCGACGAAGGGGATCTATCGCGTGCATCAATTCACGAAGGTCGAGATGTTCGGCTTCACCGCACCGGACGTTGCTGAGTCCGACAAGTTCCATCAAGAAATCCTGAGCATCGAAGAAGATATCTTCCAAGGCTTGGGGATTCCGTACCGAGTGCTCGACATCGCCAGTGGCGATCTCGGTGGCCCGGCCTATCGCAAGTATGACCTCGAAGCCTGGATGCCCGGTCGCGGCGAAGCGGGCGAGTGGGGCGAGATCACCTCCGCTTCAAACTGCACCGACTTCCAAGCCCGCCGCCTCGGCATCCGCTGCAAGCTGCCAGACAAGAAGGGAACGCACTTCGTCCACACGCTCAACGGCACCGCCGTCGCCATCACGCGAGCCATGATTGCCCTCCTCGAAAACCACCAACAACCCGACGGCAGCATCCTCATCCCAGAAGTGCTGAGGAAGTGGATGGGAGTTGAGCGGATTGGGTGAGTTGGTTGACGAGTGATTGTGATTGCATAATTCAGGTTTGCGCCTCGCCGCGAATTTGTTCTGTGAGCAAATAGACGCGGGTGCTTGGATTGCCGCCGGAGTCACCACGCCTTTCGGCAGATTGATCCATTCGCCTTGCTCGAGTTACGGCCTCGGAATAGCCCGCTTCATAGGTCGCATAGTCAACATGTTTGTCATACTCCGGATCGAATTGCTTGAGCATCGCAGCAAGCTTGTCTCGATGCTGCATTCCAGGGTTGTCTCGGAAATGCAAAAGCAGCCAAAGTTCAAAGCACGGATTCGAGATTGCTAACTCAATTCCATTTGCGACAGCCATCTCTCGCGCTTCGTGAAGATTAGGATGATCGTCCACATCGTAGACACACCAAACTGAATCGAAGGCGAGGTTGTCATCGCCCTCTCGCTTCGCTCGCGCAAGCCCTTCGTTCTTGAGTTCCTTTGCGATTTCTACCAACGTCTTAGGCACGCCGTGGTCGTCTGCAATTTCCACTGTAACTCTTGGATTTTGGCAGGCCCGCCAAAATCCATTGAAGTACCCAGGCTCAGTGATTTCGCCTTCGCACACGATCAGGATTATTGGTTTTGGATCACGGAATGGCGGACGGCGTCCCGGTCTTCTCACACGATCACGGCGATGATTTGTCATGTTGACTCACTCCGCCGCGAACGAGAAGTTGCCAAGAAATGGGATAGCGCCGTAACGCCCTTGGATGTAACCACGTTCCAAATTTTCCGCCTTGCGTGGCTTATAGTCGGTCAAGGGATAGACAACGGTCGCACCTTGATCGTCCTTCTCTGTTAGCCAAACTTGGTCCCGTCGCAGTGCAGGTTCACCTAGCGTCGTGCCCAGCAGGTTGGTGTCATGGGTCGTAAAAATTAACTGCGCGTTGTGAGGATTCGTTTTCGGATCATTGAACTGACGGACGATTTGCTGGGCGAGCGACGGATGCAGGCTCGCTTCCAGTTCATCCACCAAAAGAGTACCTCCATCACGAATTACCTCTAAGATGGGAGCGGCGAAACGGAAAAGAGTCCGCGTCCCGCGCGATTCCTCTTCAAGTGGCAGCCATGCATCGTCAGAGTTATTCTTGTGCTTCAAGTGGAATCGCGGTCGATTAGCCCGCCGAGGTAAGTCATTTGATTCACTCTTTTCGACCTTTAGATCCACGATTCCGATGTCAGCGCTCCTTAGCAAGGTGCGGAAACGATCTAAGAGTGGTTCTTCCGATGGCGTTTCGGGAAAAAGGCTCGGCTGGTTTGTTTCATTGCTTATTTGCTCAAACAGCCGAAGAACAACAGACTCGCTCGACGGTATTGCACGCGACACCGTCTCTCTACCTGCGGGCACGTTGATCGGTTGAAGTGTCCGAAACCACGAAAAAATCCCATGAAGTTGCTGGTGTCGATGTTGCACCGCTGTTGACAGGAATAAAGCATTCGACCGTGTGACTTCTTCAATCAGTTTATTCTCGCCCTTTAGATTCTCCCCAAACTTGTATTTACTGCCGTCCCGCTCAAACCAAATTTGCTTTTTGGCATTCGGCCAGGCATACAGCCACTCTTCCAAAACACATTCATCGGAGACCAAAAAGCCGTATTGATATCTCACATTTTCGACAAGGATTGCCACTTCAAACAGCGATGGCTCAGCCCTTCTCGGTCCCCAAGCAAATTGATTCCGTGGCACTCCTTCATCGGGTGACCAAAACCTATGCGAAAAAAGAACGGTCTCACGCATGAATGCGAGCGCGTTCAGAACATTGCTCTTTCCGCTGGCATTCGCTCCATACAGAGCAGCGACCGGCAACAGACATTCCGAATGGCCATCAACATGACGAGGTCGCGAATCGGCGGTGTCGCCAATACGCCCCGCCTCCATTGTTAGCACCTGCTCATCGCGCAAAGAGCGGTGATTTTCGACCCGAAACTCTATCAGCATGTGATGTCTCCTGCCGTCAATATACTCTTTTACAGACAACTGCCGCAAGAAAAGTGCGCAGAACGCAAGAAGAATCGGTTTGGGGTAGCAGATTGACTAGGATTGGAAGGGACGGGAATGGGATGCGACAGGGCATTGGCGGACAGTGAAGGTCTTCGTTTCTTTACGCTCAGGCCATCGTGTTCCCACTGCGTCTGAACCATCGACAGCGAAAAAACCGTGACGAGCTCAGAACAGAGCCGAATGTTGCCGACAAATTGACTCGCGGCGAAGCATTGTCGAACCTGGAACAGGCCGAATTGGAGCACTGGCACGCTCGGTTGGATCGGGTCGAGGGTGCTGTGCTCGCGCGGGCAGTCGCCTCGCTGAAGTTGGCCGTGGTAGAAGCTCAGATGGCCCTGGCGACGGCGCAACTGCAAAGCGTCACGCAACGCATCCAAACTCTGTCGGCTGAGAATGCGGTGGTGTGACAAGAGATCGCGGACCTGCAACGCCAGTTGAGCCAATGATCGTTGAATCGCGAACCGCTTTCGCTTCTACGTCACCGCAGCTTTGGAAATGATTGGACCACGAGCAGCAATGGCTGCGTTGATGTGAGCGATTTGGTCGGCGGTGAGCGACCAAGACATCGCCTCGGCATTTTGTTGAATTTGGTGCGGGCGCTTGGCACCGCAGAGAGCGGAAGTGATGCATGCTCGCTGGATGGTCCAGTTGAGCACAATCTGTGAGACCGGTTTATCGAGTTCAGCCGCAAGCTCGCGAAGACGGTCCAGGAAGTCTTGGTTCTTTTGCCATTCGTCACCGGAAAACATCGGGTATTTGCGGCGACCGTCTTTGGGATCGAAGACGTAATCACGTGGCAGATGTCCGGCCAGCAAGCCCTTCATGAGCGGCCAATAAACAATGACTGACACTCCGTGTTCGACGCACCACGGCACCTGTGAATCTTCGATCTCGCGTTGCAGCATATTGAAGTGCGGTTGATAAGCAGCAAGGGGGCACGCTTCGTGAAACGCAGCGAGTTGCTCGACACTCGCGTTCGATAAGCCAGCACTCAAAACCTTCCCCTGCTGAATGAGTTCGCCAATGGCGCCGGCGGACTCTGCGATAGGGACGTTCGGATCGGGAGCATGCAGGTAGTACAGCTCGACCCGATCTGTCTTGAGGCGACGCAAACTTTCGTCACATTCACGGCGCAATGTATCGGGACGACCGCAGCGAGTCTGCTTGCCCGATTCCCAATGAATGCCCCCTTTGGTTGCGAGCACGATTTTGTCGCGATCGCTTCCCAGCACGCGAGCAATCATCTGCTCGCTCTCACCTTCAAAGCCGTAGCAATAAGCGGTGTCGAAGAACTTGATCCCAGAATCAAACGCACTCTTTAACGTGGCCAAGCTGTCCGACTCGTTGACGTCGATGCTGGTGATTCCAGTGATCGGCCAGCAGCCCATTCCGAGCGGCGAGATACGAAGATTTGTCTGACCAAGTGGGCGAAGCATTCGCCGCTCTCCTGGAGGTGACTTCAAGAAACAAGCACGACGCTCCAGCGAGTGGTCGAAGTCGTTTGCGAGTTTCGGCCACTCGCTGCAGCGTCGTACTTGTTTAACTGACGGTTACCGAAAGTCACCGGGATTGCCGAAGAGGCCGCTTCCTTTGCGTGGATCGACTTCTTTGCCACCTTTCAGCGGCGTCTTGCGACGTGGTGGCGGCGCTGCTGGGGCCTCTTCCTCGACGACCTCGGACTTCGGAGCTTCCGGTTTCGCTTTCAGTGCCTTCAGCGAAAGGCTGATACGTCGCTTGAGCGGATCTACTTCGCGGACCTGCAGTTCCAGTTCTTGACCGACAGCGACAACGTCGGCCACGCGGTTGATCCGCTTGTGGTCGAGTTCGCTGATGTGAACCATGCCTTCAACGCCCGGCTCCAATTCAACGAACGCACCAAAGTCAGTGAGTCGAGTGACCTTGCCATTGACGTTCTGGCCTTGGAAGTAGTTCGTCGCGGCTTGTTCCCACGGACTGATGCTGAGTTGCTTGAGGCTGAGTCCGATCTTCTGTTTGTCTTCGCTGATCGTGATGACCTTGACCTGCACTGCTTGGCCTTCGGCAAGCATTTCTTTCGGATGCTTGATGTGCTGCCAACTAATCTGGCCGATGTGCAGGAATCCGTCCACGCCACCGAGATCAACGAACGCGCCGTAATCCTTCACCGACTTCACGACGCCATCGAGCGTGTTGCCCACTTCCAGCGTTGCCAGAATTTTCTCGTGAGCCGCATGTCGCACTTCTTCGAGGATCGCTTTGCGGCTGACGATGAGATTTCGTTTTCCTTTATTGGCTTCGGTGATTTGCACACGGAGCTTCTGTCCGACATAAACTTCCAGGCTCTCAACAAATCGAACATCAACTTGACCGGCCGGCATGAAGCCACGCAACGATCCAACGGTGACTTCGAGGCCCCCTTTGTTCGTCTTCGTGACAACACAATCGACGACCATACCCGCTTGAATTTCATCCCAGTTGCCAGAAACTCGCTGCTTACCGCTCGGAAGACTGACGTGAATCAAGCCCTCGTTTGGCGAAACACGCTGGACCATAACTTCAACTTCAGTTCCGACTGCCGGCAGTTCTTTTCCTTCATACTGCTTTGTCGGGAGCACGCCCTGGGAGCGAAAGCCAAGATCGAGAAACACATCTTCGCCGTGAATCAGTGCGACCTTACCCTTAATTCGCTTGCCTTGTTCCAGCGCCTCTTCTTCAGGGATATCAGCCGCCGCCGCCGTCTTTGCAGAAGCCACACCAGGAGGTGTTGCTGCATTTCCAGCCAAGGCGGCATTGATCTCCGCTTCTAAGTCAATGTCGAGATTTTCTTCGAGCGGAACTTCCACACTGCCATGCGGAATTGATGCAGACACATCGCGCACTCGGCGAGCTTCTCGCTCTGCTTCGGCGTCAATGTCCCGGTCCATCTTGACCACATCCACTGATGCAACCGCCTTCAAGTCGGCCCCCGTGGGATTCAACGTCACACGGCGACCAGAGTCCGTCGTCGTAACGGGCTCGGTTGTTCCGGCGGCTGTTGTTTGTGGGACGCCTGCATCAGCATCAAGATTGAGCGGAGCGGCAACGACTGGATCGACGAGGTTCGTGGTGGGATCAGAGGTCATGCGGGACAAATCCTGAAACACAACAGCAACAAGGGAGGGCGGCTATTCGTGATCAGAGTTCACACGCTCGAACAGCCAAATTGCATCGAAAGCGTACTGGCGGGGAATCCATTTGCAATCCCCACGGACTCCGTCTGAAAGAGTTATCAACGATCGTGCAGATCATACCTCAAGGTTTCGCATCATCGACGAGCACTACCAATAGCTGCTCGGCGGCCGCACGCCCCATCGCGACCGATCGTTCGCCACGACGGAGCACCACCAAGCCAGCCGCCTCGTTTGTTTGCTCGACCAAGCCAGTGACGCCGATCGTTAAGTCTGCATCGGACAGGTACCGCAAGAACTCAGGGTCTTGATGCAAGACTCGCGCAAGCCTGACATGTGAGCCAACCGAAACGTCGCTTAGCGGACGGCTTGCCTCACCGTTTGTTCGAAGGTCGCCGTTCGCAGCCGGGATCGGATCGCCGTGCGGGTCGCACTGTGGGTTTTCCAAATAGTCGTCGATCCGATCGATCAAAAAATCGCTGACAGCGTGCTCCATGTGCTCCGCCTCCTCGTGCACTTGATCCCAAGTGAGGCCGAGCGTCCGAACCAGAAACAACTCAATCAACCGGTGCCGCCGCAACATTCGTAAGGCGAGCGTTCGCCCTGCTTCCGTCAGGCTGACCCCTTCGTATGGGCGATATGTCGCCAGTCCCGCTTCGGCCAGTGCCTTCTGCATACTTGTGACAGTTCCCGGCGAGACTTTCAGTGTCTGTGCCAACTTGCCTGTCGTGACGGTGGTCACATCTGAACCGGCCGATATTTGCCAGATCGCTTTGAGGTAATTTTCAACGGTGAGGCTGGGCATAACACGCGGACCTTACAACTCTGAATCGCACGACGTGCAGCGACCATTTGTTGGAACTGTTTCCTTCCCACAATGCGGGCAATTTAACGTCGCGTGCCCCGACTGTATCCCCTTGAATAAACCAACCAACGCCGACAGGCCGCGCCAGAAAACGAAGCATACGACGATGCCGACAAGTCCGAATAAGATCAATGTCACGATACCCATTCTCGATGCCATCTCGATTGTTTTTCGATCAAGTTCGCTCGTCGGTACTCAATCCAAATTAGCTCGACGTGCCGGCAAGGAAGTTTAAGGCAACCCTCGCTCGTGGGTCGAAGCTACTGCAACTCACCGTCGCAATTTTCGCAAGTCTTACGATTTGCTGCCGTTTCATGCCCGCAATGAAAACAAGTCAACGTTGGGTTTTTCTCACCCCAAGTTGCCAGTGAATCCAAACTGACTCCGCAACACCAGCAGGCGATCATGACGACGACGAGACCGAGGACTAGCAATGCGGCCATCCAGCCGAATGCACCGTAAAAGTAGTAGTAGTACCACATGACAGGCCTCGCTGAGTGTTGCAGCGGATTCTATGAGTACTTGCTGAAAAAAGTAGGCGTGCCTCAACAGACGAGTCGCTCAGTGAATCGAAGATTCAAGCCAGACTGTGGTCGGCCTACGATTTCGTGCCCACTTGCGATTGCAGCGATATGACTCCGTTTCGCTTCCGCACTACGATCTCGGCGAATGTTTCAGAACGACTCGGTTTGCAGAAAGCGTCGCTCATGCCTTTAGTTGACACCTCACAATTCGGCGTGCCCCCAGATTCACAAACGGTTGGAGTTGCATTCGCGAGGCTGTGCGACGTGATCGCGAAGCTCCGCTCACCAACCGGCTGTCCGTGGGATCGCCAGCAGACGCTCGAAACCATCAAGCCGTTTACTCTTGAAGAAACTTACGAACTGCTTGAAGCCATCGATTCCCAGGACGACACGGCGATTACCGAAGAACTCGGAGACGTGCTCTTGCAAGTCGTCCTCGACGCACAAATCGGTCGCGATGAAGGACGATTCGACATTCTGCAAGTGCTCGAGGTTATCACTCGCAAGATGATCGACCGGCATCCGCATGTATTTGAGGTCGAGCAAGCTCACACGGCGGATGATGTGCTCCGTAATTGGGATCGGCAGAAGCAAAAGGAAAAGCAACGAGACTCGATTTTCGACGGACTCCCTAGTGCGCTGCCGGCTCTGGCACGCTGCTCACGGGTTGCCGAGAAGGCTGCTCGGGTCGGCTACGATTTCCCGCATCGAGCCATGCTGTTCGACAAGTTAAGTGAGGAGATCAAAGAACTCGCTCTTGAGTTGTTTCCCGGCGGCGAGATTCCGCACATCGCGGCGTCTGTGGAAATGGCGCCTGTTCCTGATGAGCCGATCACCGACGCCGCTTTGCGAGACCGCATTGAAGGTGAATTTGGAGACGTTTTGTTTGTCGTGGCCAACTTGGCTCGACGTTGGAAGATCAATCCCGAAGAAGCGCTTCGCCGCAGTACCACAAAGTTCGAGAGGCGAGTTCGTTTCATCGAAGAAGAGCTCCGGCAACAAGGTCGAAGTATTCGCGAGGCATCGCTTCAGGAGATGGAAGAGTTGTATCAAACAGGCAAGCGGCGCGAGTCGTGAGTCTTGGCTGTTCCCACACGTGAGAAGCAAAAGGTCCGTCGCTTGGGAAAACCTTGCGAAGCTGTCAGCCGGTCGCTTGATAGGCCACTGAGGCACCCCTATGCTCCCGCCCTTCTTTGGGCTCCCTGGGGCAATCATGGTTACGCCACGCCGGGATTCCGAGCCTCCAATGGCTGTTGCGGCTTATTGGGTGTCGCGGGTTACGAACATCTCCCTAGAGATGGTCTTGCCAGCGGGTTTGGGGTTTTGGCTGGATCGCCGCTGGGGAACCGAGCCGTGGTTACTCTCGGTTGGTGCCTGCTTGGGGATGTTGATTGCGATGGTCAGCCTCGTGAGGCTGTCGCAACAAGCGAATCTCAAATGTGGTGTGTCGGCGAAGACGAAGTCGTCAGTATCGGTGAATCACTGTGAGTCGTTGGCTCAGAGTTTAGATCAGCGGGAAGATTCGGATCAGCAATCGTGACGATTGAAAGTGCTTGGCGAACTGCGGCTCGGCGATCTGGTTGGCTTACGGCCAGCGCGGGACTTGCGTGGTTAGTGTTCGCCGGCTTGGCTTATCGGTTGTCTGGTGTGGTTGGTCTTGAGGGGTTGTCGGTTGCGGCGTTGCTGAGTTTGTTGCCGGGCTGGTTGGTGTTTTGGGGTGTGGCAGCGGTGTCGCAAGCCTCGGATCAGAACGGCCAGTCAATGGCGGTGCTGGTTGCAACTTGTGTGCGGCTGATGGTTGTTTTGTTCGGTGTGTTGTTGATGAAGTCAATTCGTCCAGACTTGGGGCTGAAAGAGTTCCATGTTTGGGTCATTGTGTTTTATGGCGTCTCGTTAATGGTCGAAACGCTGTTGCTCGTGAAGTCTCTCTCAAAATCCGGCTCGGTCGGTGTTGAGTCGATGGAAGCGAAAACAGATTTGGCCTCGGTGAGTTAACTGCGGAGCGGGAAATGGCGGGTCACGAAGACACATTTCATCACGTTCGCGATTTTGCGTACTTCGAGCTTCCGTTTGGAATGAAGATCGAATTGCCGGAGATTCCGTTTTTGCCCTCACCGACGAAGATCGTCGCGTGGATGACTGACAAGGATTTTCAAGGCTCCGTGATGGGCTTGCAGTTGACCAAGTTTATGGTTCTGCAGGTTGTGGCTGGCCTGTTGACATATTGGATTTTCACCGGAATGGCTCGCCGTGCACGATCGGGGCAGGCTCTTTCTGGTCGTTGGTGGAACTTCTGGGAAACGCTGGCTCTATTTATCCGCGATGAAGTCGTTCGCAAGTCGATCGGTGATGGCCATCATGGTCACGGTGATGGGCACGACGATCACGGACATGGTGATGCGAAGGTTGAAATGGGGCATTCGGCGGACAAGTATGTGCCGTTTATTTGGACCTGTTTCTTCTACGTCCTGTGGTGCAATTTGCTCGGCGCATTTCCTTGGGTTGGTTCGGCAACTGGCGAGATCAACGTGACGGCCGCGTTGGCGGTCACGGCGCTCGGAGCGACTGTGTTTTACGGATCGCAAGAACTTGGATTTAGTGGTTTCGTGAAGGCTTTGGCTCCCAGTATGGATGTGCCGGGGCTTTTGAAGGCTCCCTTGTTTGCTTTGATTTGGGTCATTGAATTCGTTGGCTTGTTCATTAAGCATGGAGTGTTGGCGATTCGACTTTTTGCCAACATTATGGCTGGTCACACAGTTGTCGCGGCGATCCTGGGTTTTATTGCGATGGATGGGGTGTGGAACACCAATTTGATTTATCTCGTGACGCCCGCCAGTATTTTTGGGCAAGTAGCAATCGGCATGATGGAACTCGGTGTGGCGTTCCTTCAGGCTTACATTTTTTCGTTCTTGGCAACGTTGTTTATCGGAGCTGCCGTGCATCCGCACTAGGCTGCGATTTGGTTGAGTTTCGTCTGGCTGTTCGGGAATTTCCCAAACTCTCTGTGATTGAGGAGAAAAACGTGAAGCAAGCAATTCAAGTGGGTGCGTTGGCGATCGCCTGCGTGTTGGCGATGTCTTCGTCTGTCATGGCGGCAGATGCTGCTCTGATTCAGTTCTCTGGTGCCTTTGGTGCCGCACTGACAATTATGGGTGCCGGTTACGGCATCGGTCGCATCGGTTCAGCTGCCGTTGAGAGCATGGCTCGTCAACCTGAAGTGGCTGGCAACATTCAAACGGCGATGATCATCGCGGCGGCCCTCATCGAAGGCGTCACTTTGTTCGCGCTCATTGTTTGCATCGGCGGTAACGGTGCTCCGTTCCCGGCTGCTCACTAATACTGGCTGGCAATGTTTGGTGTCGCAGAAGTCGCGAGGCTTCAGACCGATCTCTTTCTCGAGTTCGGCTGATTTAGCGATCAGAGTTAGTTTTGTATTTTGATTGCTCTGGCTCAAGCTCTTGTGGGTTTGGCTCGGTAAAAGGTGAGAGCATGGTTCGTCTTCGCAATTCGTTCGGACTGAGTTTTTTGGCTGTTGCTGTGTGGGCGTTGCTCGCATCGGCGGTCTTTGCACAGGACGCTTCGAAGGTAACTGCCGACACGAAGACGACCGCCGAAGCGACTTCAGTCACTTCGTCGGTACCAATGGTTGCTCCCGCGAAAGCCGAAGAAAAACACGACACGAGCGTGCCCCTGAATGCGAAACCGGACTTAGCCGTCTGGTCCTTCATTACATTTCTGATCTTCTTGGCTGTTCTGCGAAAGTTCGCGTGGTCTCCGCTCATTGGCGCTCTCGATCAACGTGAACACAAGATGAAGCAAGCTCTCGCGGATGCAGAGTCTGCGCGAATCAAGGCCGAAGCAATGTTGGCCGAGCACGCTAAGAAGCTCGAAAAGGTGCAGGATGAGGTCAAGGAAATCTTGGCCGAAGCGCGACGAGATGCGGAGCATACGAAGCAGGACATTGTTGCGACGGCGAACAAAGAGGCCGAAGCGACTCGCAAGCGAGCGGTCGAGGACATCGAGCATGCTCGCGACTTGGCGATGAAGGAGTTGTTCGATTTCGTTTCGTCTAACGTGATCGGTGCCACCGAACACGTCCTTGGCCGAGCGTTGTCGGATGACGATCAGACTCGACTCGTGCAAGAAGCACTGAATCAAATGGGATCGAAGACGTAGCCCCCAAACACGCACAAACCCCACCGGGCTTGTCCCGGTGGCTTGCGGGCTTTTGCACTACTCGATTCGTCGGGTTGTCTAAGTCAGCGATTAGTGCAGAAGCCGTTTAACCACCGGGCCAAGCCTAGTGGGGTTGAGAACAAGAGATGACTGAGCCGCTGCAAACCAAAATCGCGAGCGTGATGGAAGACCCGAGTGTGATTCAGATCTCGCGGGTTTATGCCAAATCGTTTCTCGGTGCGGCGGAAGCCACGATTGGCGTCGAGGCGGCTCTCGAAGAGGGGCAGTCGTTCGTCGATGACGTGCTGAAGCGGAATCCGGACTTCGAGCGGTTGTTGGTTTCTCCGACGATCAATCGAGGGGACAAGCTCACGCTGATTGAGCGAGTGGTCACGGGGCGTGGCTCGGAGTTCATCACGAGTTTTTTGAAAGTGTTGGCTCGGCACGATCGGCTTGATCTGTTGCCGAACATTTTGCAGGCGGCGCGGATTCAGAATGAGCGGTCGAGTGGTCGCAAGCGAGTCTCGGTCACGACGGCGAAGCCGCTGTCGGATGAGTCTCGGAAGGCGATCGGCGACAAGCTGCGTGCGGCGTTTGCGTTTGAACCGATTCTTGAAGCGGAGACAGACCCGTCGCTGATCGGCGGCATGGTCATCCGCGTGGACGATACCGTTTATGACAGTTCGCTGCGGACTCGGCTGAAACAGCTCAGAGCCCGCTTGCGCGAGAGGAGCCTCCATGAAATTCAAACCGGACGAAATCGCTTCAGTCATCCAGAAGGAGATTGAGGACTTTCGCGGCCAAATCGAAACGGCCGAAGTCGGTCGCGTGCTCGAAGTGGGTGACGGCATCGCTCGGTGCTACGGCCTGTCGTCGGCCATGTCCGGCGAAATGGTCGAGTTCCCCGGCGGCATTCGCGGGCAGGTCTTCAACCTGGAAGAGAACTCCGTCGGCATCATCATCCTCGGCGATTACCTGAAGATCGCCGAAGGGGACGAGGTCCGCACCACCGGTGCGTTGCTGTCGGTCCCCGTGGGCGAAGCGATGATCGGCCGAGTCGTCGATCCGTTGGGCAACCCGCTGGACGGCAAAGGCCCGATTCTGGCGACCGCCACGCGACCGCTGGAATACGCGGCTCCGGGTATCGCCGGTCGTCAGCCAGTCAAGCAGCCGTTGCAGACCGGTATCAAGGCCATCGACTCGATGACCCCGATCGGACGCGGTCAGCGCGAACTGATCATCGGCGACCGCAAGACCGGCAAGACCGCCGTCGCGATCGACACGATCATCAACCAAAAGGGAAGCGGCGTCATCTGCGTGTACGTCGCCTGCGGTCAGCGTGCGTCGAACGTCGCGGCCGTCTATGAAAAACTCAAAGAGCACGGCGCGATGGACTACACGATCATCGTGTCGGCCACGGCGTCCGATCCCGCTCCGATGCAGTACATCGCCCCGTATGCCGGTTGCGCGATGGCCGAACACTTCACTTACAACGGCGGACACACGCTGGTTGTGTACGACGATCTGACGCGGCAAGCTCAGGCGTATCGCCAGTTGTCGTTGCTGGTGCGGCGTCCGCCCGGTCGCGAGGCGTATCCCGGCGACGTGTTTTACTGTCACAGCCGCTTGCTCGAACGATCGGCCAAGCTGAGCGCCGAACTCGGCGGCGGTTCGCTGACGGCGTTGCCGATCATCGAAACGCTCGATGGCGAAGTCTCGGCGTACATTCCGACCAACGTGATCTCGATCACCGACGGCCAGATTTACCTGGAGCCCTCGCTGTTCCTGGCCGGTATTCGACCCGCCATCAACGTCGGTATCTCGGTCAGCCGCGTGGGTGGTAACGCTCAGACGAAGGCGATGAAGAAAATCGCTGGCTCGCTGCGATTGGACCTCGCCGCGTTCCGCGAACTGGAAGCGTTCGCCGCGCTCGGCACCGAATTGGACAAGGCCACGCAAAAGCAGCTCGACCGAGGCTACGTCATGGTCGAGCTGCTCAAGCAATCGCAGTTCGGCCCGCTGCATTTCGCCGACCAGGTCATCAGCATTTACGCCGGTGCGAAAGGCTACTTTGACGATGTCCCGCGAGCCAAAGTATCGGGAGCCGAAAAGGAATTACTCACGTTCATGCGCGAGCAAAAATCCGAAGTCCGCAACAAACTCATCGAAACCGGCGAGCTGTCCGCAGATGTCGAGAACGGCCTGAAGGCGGCGCTGGAAGAATTCAAAAAGCAGTATTCGGCAGGGAAGAAGTAACTTGATCAGCCCAAACCCCACCGAGCTTGCCTCGGTGGTTCACGGGCTTCTGCACTACTCGATCACGGCCGAGCAGAGCAGAGTCAAGTAGTGCAAAAGCCGTTTAACCACCGGGACAAGCCCGGTGGGTTTTTTGAGGTCTGGGTGAAACATGGCCAAAGCACGCGCGATTGTGAAACGCCTGAAGGCGGTCAAGAACATTCGCAAGATCACCAGGACGATGGAATTGATCGCGACGGCTCGCTTCAAAAAGGCGATGGACCGAGCGACCGAGGCCGCCGCGTACACCAAGAAAATCTCCGAGATCGTCGCCGACCTCTCGGCTACGAACCTGACCTTCACGCATCCGCTGCTGAAGGCTCACGAGACGCAGACCAACGGCATCCTCTTGATCCTGACCTCCAATCGCGGCTTGTGCGGCGGCTACAACGGATCCGTTCTGCGACCGGCGTTGGCTCGGCAGAAAGAGTTGAAGGGCAGCCTGAACCTCAGCGTCGAATGTTCCGGCCGCCGAGGCTTGGCGTTCTTGAAGTACCAACAAATCGACGTCACCGAACAATTCACGAACTTTGAAGACAAGCCGAGCTTCGACGAAGTCGAAGCAATCGCCAACCGCTACATCGAGCTGTATTGCTCCGGAAAACTCGACCGACTGGACATCGTCTACACGAAGTTCGAGAGTGCATCTCGACAACGTCCAGTCGTCGAAACGCTGTTGCCGATCGGCAGCCTCGGCGGAGCGACTGGCTCGACGTCTACTGGGAAAAAGATCGATTACGAATTCCTGCCGTCCGCCGGAGAGATTCTCGAAGAGATCGTTCCGGCGGCGTTCAAAGCTCGGCTCTTCAAGTGCTTCCTCGACGCCGCGGTCAGCGAACAGATCGCTCGCCGAGTCGCCATGAAAGCCGCCACCGAGAACGCCGGCGACATGATCAAATCGCTCTCCATGCAATACAACCGAGCCCGCCAATCGCAGATCACCTCGGAGTTGTCCGAAATCATCGGCGGTGCCGCGGCGCTGGAAGCGTAAGAAGAAGACAACAAGACAGCGGGATCACATCGGGTACAATGAGATTCGGAGGTGCCATCATGCCAACGACTCTTGAACCGGAAACTGAAATGGGGCGAGTAACGACAGCCGCGAAGATCGAGAACCTTGATGATCTCGTTCTCGCGCATCATGGGGCGATCAGTTCCAGCGAAGTTCGCTCGATTGAGGTCTCGGATGCGCTTGTCGATACCGGGTGTACTGTGATGGGAATACCTAAGCGGTTCATCGAACAATTGGGACTTAATTTGAAACGGACTCGTCCATCTTTGGCGATGACCGGACTAACAGAAGCAAGAATTTTTGGAACTGTCAGACTGACAATTGATGGCCGTGATTGCCCATTGGAAGTCATGGAAGTTCCGGACGAGTGCCCGGTCGTCATCGGGCAGATTCCCTTGGAATACATGGACTTCGTTGTAGATCTGAGGCAGCGGAAGCTAATCGGCAACCCGGCTCACAACGGCGAGCAGATGTACGAGATGATGTAAGCGAAAAAGGAAAGTCAAACAAATGGTTGCAGCCACAAACATTGGTCGAGTTACGCAGGTCATCGGTTCGACATTCGATGCCGAATTTGCGGAAGGCCACCTGCCGGACATTTACAACGCCTTGAAGGTCGATGCGACCGTCAAAGGGACGCACGTCAAAGTCACTGGTGAGGTGCAGCAGCATCTCGGCGGCAGCCGAGTTCGTTGCGTGGCCCTGGGCACGACGGACGGCATGACGCGCGGCATGGACGTCACCGACACCGGTGGTCCGGTGAGCGTGCCGGTCGGCAAGGGGACGCTCGGCCGAGTCTTCAATGTGCTCGGTGATGCGATCGACGGGCGCGGCCCGGTGGTGACCGACGAGCGGTGGGCGATTCACCGTCATGCTCCGCTGCTGGAAAATCTCAGCTCGAAGACTGAGTTGTTCGAGACGGGCATCAAGGTAATCGATCTGCTGACGCCGTTCGTCCGCGGTGGTAAGGCCGGACTGTTCGGCGGTGCTGGTCTCGGCAAGACGGTGATTCTCACCGAACTCATCGCGCGCATCGCGTCCGCTCACGGCGGTTACTCGGTGTTCGCGGGCGTGGGCGAACGAACTCGCGAAGGGAACGACCTCTGGCTGGAAATGCAGGAGACTAAGATCGGCAACACCGGCCGCTCGGTCATCGAGCAGACCGCGATGGTGTTCGGCCAGATGAACGAGCCGCCCGGAGCACGTCTCCGCGTGGCGTTGTCGGCGCTGACGATGGCTGAGTGGTTCCGCGACTCGACCGGTGCCGACACGC
>JAPLNX010000102.1 GCA_026400935.1 Planctomycetia bacterium
GCTCTCACCCGGCACTCCTCGTCTTGCGGTACTCACGTGCCCAAATCTCGTCTCAACTGCAACACACAATCGCAGTTGCCGTCCAGCACAAGCTCGACTGCCAACCGATCACAGAACAAAACTTGTGCCATGAAGTCAGGGTTGGCCCTGCCCCGAATTGGAGCCGCCGCCTTGATTGCCACGGGGGCGTTCGGCCTTCGGGTACGAATTGGCCTCCACTACGAACGTGCAATACGGCGCCATCCATCGGTACCTTCGGCGGACGACCGTCTTCTACTGGCCCAGGCCGGTCGCCGCGACGCGGCGGCGTCACGGCCTCTTCGAAAGTGATCTGATACGTGCGATCCGTCGATCGAGCGTTTGTCGCGATGATCCGATTGATCTCGACGGCCGCAGCCGAGGCCGGAGTGTCGCCGAGTCCTTTCCACAGGACGACGACCAACAACGTGGCCGCGATAGCGATTCCGACCGATGCGGCGATTGGCCGGAAGCGTCGAGGCGTCGCAGTCGACCTCGCCTGAGGCGGAAAATCGTCACCCCGGGCCGCGACAGTCGAGCTACTTTGGCTGGCGCCCATTGTTGCCAGCGAGAGGTGCTCGCTCCGCAACCGATCATGCAAGAGCATCGCCGCTGCGAACTGCCGTGAGTTTTCGGGATCGCCCTTCAGCCATTGATTCAGCTTGGCATGCTCTTCGGACGCGAGAGTCTCGTCCAAGTAACCGTCGATCAGTTGTTTGGGGTCGAGCGTCATGCCGGTCTCCCGAGCGCGGTCTTGCGTTCGATACAGGCTCGCAGTTGATCTCGAATCCGCTGCAACGCCTTTGCCACCGAATTCTCCGTCATTCCAACCACGTCTGCGATCGCTGCCGGCTTGAGGTCTTGCCGATATTGCAGGTCGCACAGTTCTTTGACGCGGCCATCGAGACTTCGAAGGCAGTCCTGCAGGAAGTTGAGCTTGTGCGTCGCCTCAGCCGGTACCGCCTCAAATGCAGATGCCAAACCGGTGATCGTCTCATCGTCGAAGACATGGCGGTCCCGCCGGACTCGCCGCAGGTGCAAGCCAACATGATTCTGCGCGATCCCCAGCGCCCATCCAACGAACGGTAGAGACGAGTCATACCGATCGAACGATTCGATGACCGCCACCGCAACTTCTTGAAGCACGTCGTCCCGCGCCAAGAAGTCCCGTACGACCTACGTGACAAACGCCGAAACCAACGGCTCGTCCAGCGTCCAAAGCCGAGCAGCTTGTCGCGTGCTGTCGTCCATCAATTCCTCGCACCACGGTGGCGACCCCTTAAGGACTTATCCGTCGGGCGAAAATCGTGACTAAGAAAATGGGCGAAGTGGTAAAACTTCTGCTGTTTGTCGACTGGCAAGTGAACAATTCTCATCGCATAAATTTCCTGCCGGTCGATTCTTTCCGAAAACGACAGCCTGAAAACGTATCACATGTATAGGACAATCCTTGCCTGTCGCACAGCACACTTCGATTCCAATCGGGATCGTCGGAAGATTGCTACGAGAATGCTGCTCAGAATCAGGCTCACTTCGCCTGCATCAGCTCGCGGACGTCGTGAACCAGGGCGTTGACGTCTTCTTCTGTCGTGTCCCACGAGCACATGAAGCGTGCCCCGCCGCTGCCAATGAAAGTGTAGAAACGCCAGCCACGTGCGCGCAACGTCGTCGCCACTTCTGGACGAAAGCGAGCGAAGACCGCATTTGCTTGTCGCTCCGACATGAATTCGACACCGGGAATTTGTTTCAAACTTGTTTCCAAGAGTTCGGCCATGCGATTCGCATTGGTCGCATGACGCAACCACGCTCCGTTCTCCAAAATTCCAACCCACGGAGCGGACAGGAACCTCATTTTCGACGCAAGCTGGCCAGCTTGTTTGCAGCGGTAAGCGAACTCTTGAGCGAGTTCCTTCTTAAAGAAAATGATTGCCTCGCCAACCGCCATTCCGTTTTTTGTGCCGCCGAAGCAGAGCACGTCAACACCCGCCTTCCACGTGATCTCCTTGGGGGCGACACCCAAACTCGCCACCGCGTTTGAGAAGCGAGCGCCATCCATGTGGATTCGGAGTTCGTGGCGTCGTGCAACTTCCTGAAGCTGAAGCAAGTCGTCAATCGAATAGAGCGTGCCCAATTCCGTTGCTTGTGTCAGGCTCAAGACACGTGGCTTTGGATAGTGAATATCGCACCGGCGCTGCACTATGTGCGAGACAGACTCCGGGCGAATGCGTCCTTCCTCTCCACTTACCAGAAGAATTTTCGAGCCGTTCGAGAAAAACTCCGGGGCGCCACATTCATCGGTCTCGGCGTGAGCCAATTCGTGGCAAATAATGCTGTGGTACGACTGGCACAGCGACGACAAAGCGAGTGCATTTGACGCAGTGCCGTTGAATGCGAAGAAGACCTCGCAGTTAACCTCGAATAACTCACGCAGCAAATCGGCGGCCTTGGTGGTCCATTCGTCATCGCCGTAAGCCGGCACATGTCCGTGATTCGCCCGAGCCATCGCTTCCCAAGCTTCGGGGCAAATTCCCGAATAGTTGTCGCTTGCGAAGTGTCGGCGTCCGGTTGAAATTGATTCGGTCATGAGTGCGACATCCTTGTAAGGCGTTGTGTAAAAGTCTGGCTCCACTGAGGCAAGCTGAGTGGGGTTATAGTTTGGGTTCTACGGACTAGGTCATTTCGTGTAGTATGCCGTCTCGTAACTCCGCACGGCGCGGAAATCTTGCGGCTAACTCAGTGCTGTGAGTTACGCAAATCAGCGTACTGCTGGTATCGCGACAGAGCTCTAATAATAGTGAGCCAATCGAATCCGCATTCGCTCGATCTAGGTTGCCAGTCGGTTCGTCAGCGAGCAACAACGCGGGCTGATTAATCAGCGCGCGGCATACGGCGACTCGTTGACGCTCGCCACCCGAAAGCTGCGCGGGCCGATGATCCAACCGATCTCGTAACCCGACTCGGTCAAGAAGCTGTCGAGCTCTTTCGACGTCATCCAACTTTGTGCCGCCTCCTGCGAGCAACGGAATCAGAACGTTTTCTAACACGGTGCATTGCGGCAGCAGATGATGTTCCTGAAACACAAATCCGATCTGCTGTTGTCGAAGTACGGCTAACTGCGTTTCTGTGAGACCGTTCAAGCTTCGACCTTGTAGTTCGATCTCTCCGGAATTCGGCACTTCCATCGCCCCGAGCACGAAGAGCAATGAGCTTTTTCCAGAACCAGACGGGCCCGTCACGGCGATGGCTTCGCCGCGAAAAAGCCGCAAGTTGATGTTCTTCAATACGGTCAATGATCCTGAAGCCGTATCGTAAGTTTTCACAAGATCGCGAACGTCGAGTGTCGTTGCTGGCTGATTCATGTTGTGGTCGTGCCGCTTCGATTGAGGTTTGTCTCAAATGAATGGCTCTAGACGATCTGTGTCGGATAAGCGTCAGGAGCCGGACACCGGAAATCAACGCAATCGTCAAAGAACCAAAAGAACAAGACCGGAGTCGCTCAAGCGACTCCGGTCTTGTTAGATGTCAACAAGTTTCGGTCACGCTGTCGAGGATCACTCGAAAGTGAGCACCATCCAGCCACCTGCTGTTTTGACTGAATTGATCCCAACAGACACGGGCGTTTGCAGTCCCTTGTCGATAGTGACGAAGCGATCAAACTTACGAGTCGGCAATGCGTTCTGGATCTTCGTGCGAACAACACCCGAACGAGCAATTTGCAGAGTCGCATTCTTTGGGGCTTCGACTGGCGAAACACCGACATTGCCGCTTTCGATCACTAGATCTTTTCCGTCTATCTTGAAACTGAGTGGAACGGTGATCTCTTGAGTTGGGATGTCCTCTTCACCCTCTTTTTGCTTCAGCCCCGCATGAATGACGAGCGTCAAAAGGCCGTTATCAACACGGAACTGAATCGGATTGTGTTCCGGGAAAATGAACGTTGCCGGATCATTGGATGGCGGTGCACCATCGGCGATCTTCTTCGCCGCATTCAGTGGGCGGCCCAGAAGCTCCTCGAAGGACTTCGACAATTCCGTTTTCAGTTCCGCTTCGCTGATGGTTCGGCCACCGAATTTCAAGCGGTCCATGCTGTTGTTGAACAGCGACTCGTGCATTGCCACAACGAAGCCGGTTGTCGGGACAGAAGTAAATGGACCATCTCCGCCAGCCAATTCGTGAGTGGCCATCAATCGCAGGTTGGCCCGCATTTCGTCTTCTGACGAACGGTAGCTTGTGGCCGATGGCCAGAGGTCTTTCTTCTTCAGACGCGCGTTGACACCCGAATCAAGATCAGTGTTCATGGCCGCAAGTTTCTTATCGACTTCCTGAGTGAACTCAGGCAGCACGCGACTGGAAAGTCGTTGAGCGGCAATCGCTTCTGCTTGGCCTCGACGATTTTCGACTTCGCCACGAGCGATCGAATCGGCAATGCCACCGAAAATCGGGATGCCGCTGGCACGCGTTGAAACACCAGTCGTCGTGTTGTTAGCGGCTACAGAAATGTCCGCTTGTCCGGGAATAAATTTCGTGCCGTCAAACGTGACCGGCTTCCACGCTTGAAAACGGTGGTATCCCGAAGTGAAGACGGTCGCATCCTGTGTCACGCCAGACGTATTCGATTGCGAAACACCATTCAACGTGATGTTAAAGTTGATACCAGAATTGTTCGGCTTCAGATCGACGCCAGCGGTTGCTGTCGTTGTTTGCTGGCCGTTGACGTTCGCTCCCAACACGTTGTCGTGAACCGGACCTTGGTTGGTCTGAGTATGGTTAGCAATGCGAGACAGGAATTTCTCGCTGACAACAACGCGGAGATTGTAATTGAAATAGTGAGTCGCCATCGCAGCGGCCACACGTTCGCCACCATCGGACGACGCTTTGCGAACTGCATCAAACGCTTTGCGAACACCCGCTGCATCAAGCGTCGAACGAGACTCTTCAAACTTCTCGGTGGAAGCGACGAGGTTTGTCAATTCCGCACGGAGTTTGTCGGCATCAATCGGTTGATCAACTGCAGCAGTCACCTTCACAAAATCAGACACGGCCTGTCGCAGTGCCACGAAGCGAGATCCTTCGAGGAATTTGCGAATTTCTGGTGAGGTTGTTTCTGTCGGAGACAGCTTTCCTTGGACGGCAGTCAATACCGGCAACGCATCTTTGCCGGCCTTCTTTTCGCTCACTAAACTGACAATCTCCGACGATCGAACATACGACAGCCATGCGGGGCCGTTCTTAACGGTCTTCAATTCTGCTTCGAGTTCTTGCAGTGACTTGGAAAGATCGGCTCGTGCGCCGTCCAATCGGGCAGAAGCCGCCTTCTTTGGATCAAGAGCGAGTGTGTCCAAGACCGCTTCTGCCAAGGCAACGCGGCGACCGAGCGCTGAATGCAGGCTGAAAAGAGTTTCGTGAATGCTGCGATAGCGAGCGTCTTTCAATGACGACTCCATTGTCGCCAATTTTTTCTTGAGCACATCCAACTGTTGTCGTTGAGCACCGACGTCTGTAGCAACATCTGCGTAAAACTTGGCCACGTCAGCCGAAGCTTGGGTGCCCCAGTCTTTCCAATTTCCTTCCAATGCTGCAAAGGCGTCTTCACCTAAAGCATTGGGAACATCTGCTGGAAGGATGCCACGCAACCCCGCCGATTCCGCAGGTTTTGCATCATCCAACGCCCATGAGGCAATCGTCGTTCCCAACGCGATCGTCGATGCGCCGCAAAACGCCAACCATTGTCGGCTATGTTTGCGAGTTCCAACCAAGAAATTCGTTCGCTCTGTCACTGCATAGACTCCATCAGAAAGTGGGGGCGACCGGTACAGCGGGGCTGTTCCGAGACATGAAATTTTCAGGAACGTGACTCTCTATCGACTGCGACTCGTAGGCTTCCAGCGGGTTCTTCCCAAACTCCCTCTGTTACCGGGAACGTAAACAAGTCGATTGAGTGGTCAACTGATTTTCCAGAACCTCAACCTCTAAAATAGGTTGCGTCACAAATGCTGGCGTGGACCTGGATCTCCGGAGCTACTCAACTTGCGCAGTCTAGTTGGCCACTTTTATTGGTGCAATCGCTACAGTCAGCAACGCAGGGAGTTTGCACACAAGCGCCGCTTGCTGGTTTCTCTATGACTCGCCTTTAGACTGCGTCTGCACTTCTACCAACGGCGAGACTTCCGATGAGCCAATTGATTCCGACTGAAGAGCGTCGCCGACCGTTTCCTGCAATCGGCACGATAGCCTTGGTGACCGGCGTTGCCTTGCTGCTGACTTACGAACGGCTCGAATCAATCGCTGAGTTTTGGGGCGGAACCGGTCGCTATCTACTGATCGCCCTAGCGGTCTATTTGATCCTGTGGGGGCTCAAGCAATCTCTCGGCGCGATGCTACCTGGTTGGGCGGTGTCGCGGTTGCCACGTTGGAATCGTCATCGCATGGCGGTGACGGGCGAAGGGGTTGTTTACGTCATCATCATGAGCGTGATGTTTATCGGTTCGATCATCGGTCGGTCGAACATGCTAATGCTCGTCTTTGCAATGATGATTGGACCGTGGGTGATCAACGGCTGGATTGCGTTCTCGATGCTGAAACAAACGCGAGCGAAGCGATTTGTGCCGCGAAGCGCAATGGCCGGGGAGTTAGTTTCCGTAGAGATCGAGGTTGAAAATCGGAAGTGGTGGTTGACGTCGTGGTTGTTGGCAGCGCGTGACGAAGTTGCTCATACGCGAGATCGGTTTCAAGCGTCTGTTTTGTTTGTACGAATTCCGTCGCAACAAAAGCGTCGCGGGCATTACCAGGTGCAATTCAGTCAGCGCGGTATCTATTCGTTCGGGCCAATTGAGTTGTCGACACACTTTCCATTGGGTTTAGTCCAACGTGGTTTGGTCATCAATGAGTCTTCCGAACTCATTGTGCATCCGCGAGTCGGACGACTAACTTCGCGCTGGCGACATGACTTGTGGAACGCGGCAGAACTCACCGAACGGCGAGTCACTCGTGCAGGGTTGTTCGACGACGAGTTTCATCGCATACGCGAATTCCGAGAAGGGGACAATCCGCGAGCCATTCACTGGCGCACGACGGCCCGCAGCGGCGAGTTGATGGTCCGCGAGTACCATCAGTCACGAGATCAGGATTTGGTGTTGCTTGTTGAATTGTGGCAACCATCCAAGCCGACGACTGCGGATCAGGACCGAGTGGAATTGGCGGTCAGTTTCGCGGCGACGATCACTTACGACCATTTGCGACAGTCGAGAGATGCCCGTTTGAAGGTCGTGGTCGTTGGGAGCGAAGTCGTTCGCTGCGATCAGTACAGCGGTGATGAGGTATTGCTCGATCAGTTGGCGCTGGCGGTTGCCGCTCCGACTGCGGATGTCAGACCAATAATTGCGGAAGTCGAGCGATACCGTTCGCAGGGGACTCGATTGGTCGTTGTTTCAACGCGGTCGAACCGGGAAATCAGTAGCCGCCTGGGTGACCTGACAACTCATGCAAACAACACTTGTTTGGCCGCAGAAGTTACCGAGCTAGCACCGTTCTTCGTGCTGGAGGATGACGCATGACAACAGTGGTGCAATTTAGTTTGTTGGGATTGATCACGTTGGGGAGCATTATGCTGGCCTTCGCAGAAGGGACAGGCTTCCCCGACGCACTGACGATTCCGCTCGCGTTACTAGCTCTCTTTGTGTGCGATCGCTGGAAGTTGTTTCGGCTATCGACTCGTTGGGCGAATGGCTTGGGCTTGGCCGCGTTTAGTTTGGCGATTTGGGAGTTGAGCGGCGGAGACATCGAATCCCGCTTGCTGTCGTTTGCTCACTTGCTGGTGTACCTGACGTGGATTTTATTGTTTCTGGAGAAGAATTCGCGAATGTATTGGACGCTTTGTGCGATGGCGTTGTTGCACGTTGCACTTGGCGCGGTGCTCACATCTTCGGGAACTTTCGGGACGCTGTTGGTGATCTTCTTCGTCAGTGAAATTTGGATGTTGACAGTCTTCACTCTGCATCGTGCTCGGCAAAAGTTTTCTGTGGCGGATGAGCCGGCTACTGATGAGTCAGGTGTTAGTGAGCCGACATCGGCAGAGAGCACGATGCGGCAGCGATATCAGCGAAGCGAGTCTCGTCCCGAAGAAGCGGCTTCCAAATCAACGAGCCACGCGACTACAGCAAATCTCTTCGTTTGGAATAGCCGCAGCCGAGCGTTTAGCTCTATTCAGATCGACCCGAACTTGCGATGGATCAGTTGGCAGTTTGTGTCGGGTGTTGGCGCGACGATCCTGTTTTCCTCAATCTTGGGTTGTTTGTTCTTTCTCTTCACGCCACGGATTTGGGTCGGCAACTTTACGGCGTTTGGCGATGAGGGAGATACGGCGCTGCGCGATTTCAAAACGGGATTCTCTGATGAAGTTCATCTCGGAAACATCGGTCAGATTTTGGAAAGCACAATTCCGGTTTTTGAGATGCGGTTGGTGGATCAAGAAAGCGGCCAAACGATCGCTCCCGATGACTACGCCCAACAGTTGGGACTGGAAGAACCACTGTTTCGTGGAACAGTGCTGGGAGAATACGACGGCGGAAAATGGCGTGGGACGATTTCCTCACAAGACATCGTTCGACAAACACTGACCGCACCAACTGTTCCCAACACGATTCGTCAAGAATTTTCATTGGTGCCGACCGATTCCAACATCTTGTTTGCGATGCCGCCCTATCTGGCCTGCAAGCTCGAAAGCAAACAGGCTCAAGTGTTGGAAAGGCGACTGACGTCGGTCTTGTATCGCGACAATTCGATCTCTAACCGTGAGCCACTGAAGTACGTCGTTTTCTCAGAAAGGCATCCACCTGGAATATCCCGAGAGAGCGCGCGTGGAACAACCAACACGTTAGTCTATCGCGCAGAGCGGGACTATTACGTCAAGTTGCCGAACAAAGGCCTGGAACGCCTCCAAGCATTCGCCAAAGAGATCGCACAGTCCAACGAGAAGCCCGATGCGCCTCCGCTTGAGATCGCTCGACGCATGGAACATCGGCTGAAGAATTCGGGCGAGTTCGGCTACACGCTCGACATGTCGATCACTGATCCAACGATTGACGTGGTTGAAGATTTTCTTTTCAACCGCAAGCAAGGGCACTGCGAATACTTTGCTTCAGCGCTAGCTCTCATGCTGCGGTCGGTTGATATCCCGGCGCGTTTAGTCAGTGGCTTCAAGGGGGGCGATCTCAATGCGAGTACCGGCTATTTCGTCGTCCAACAGCGACACGCTCACGTGTGGGTCGAAGCCTATCTCAATCGGCAATGGGTGATCTTGGATGGAACTCCCGCATCACGTGAAGAGAGCGTGAACTCGCTCGCACCGAAGGAAAACCTCTATCGACGGCTCGTCGATTTCTTTTCGGGAATTTGGTCCCATCATGTGCTTGGCATGAACATGGTCGAACAGGACTCGAATGTGTATACGCCGATCAAAGAATGGGCGTCCGAGGCAATGGAATCGTTGAACGACGAGTTGACGGATATCAAAGAAAATGGGCTCGACTTCTCGCGCATGATGTCGTCAACGGCACTGGGGACATTGATTACGGTCCTCAGTATCGGCGTCTTGGTGTGGCTGACGCTGAGCCGGCGGTCGCTAACGCGAACGGAAAGTTTATCAGCTGCTTGGAGCCGGTTTCGTAAATTGCTCGGTTGGATTTTGCCTCATGAAACGCCAACACGAGGAGGTTCAGACTGGCGCTCTCGGCTTGCTCAAATTTGGTTTGGGCTCATCGCACGACTGCGGGGCGAAACCGCTCCGCAACGAATGCGTGTGGAGTTTTACGAACGTTTTTTGCGGATGCTGAAATCCAACGGACACGAACCGTTGTCGAGCCAAACGGCGTCCGAATTCATTAACGCCTTACAGCCGCACTGGCAGTCAATGTTGAACGCTGCGGAGATGGCAACGGTGCCGCCGACAATCGTTGCAGAATTTTATCGAGTCCGCTTCGGAGGTGAGTTGCTGTCGGTTGATGAACTGCGACAACTCAATCGGCAGTTAGACTTGTTGGAGGCACAATGGCGTCGCCGCGATCACAAGAGTTGACCTCTAACAGCATGGATGGATTGGTCGCAGAAGTCGTTGACGTTGTTCGATCGCGGTGGGCAGTTTGTCCACAAGTCGGCATCATCTTGGGGACCGGCTTGGGATCACTTGCAGATCACATTGTTGTCGCAGCGGCGTGGCGCTTTGATGAGTTGCCTAACTTCGCTCGTTCAACGGCCGATGGGCACCGCGGTCGGTTACTTTATGGCATGTTAGGTGGCATACCGGTGATCGCAATGGATGGTCGGTTTCACGCTTACGAAGGGTACTCGCTGCAACAGATCACCTTTCCGGTAAGAGTGATGTCGGCTTTGGGAGTGAAGCTTTTAATCGTGTCGAATGCGAGTGGCGGTTTGAATCCCTCGATGAATTCAGGCGACATCGTACTGATGGATGATCACGTGAATCTGCTGGGAGCAGAATTCGCTTGCGGCGCACACGGATTGCTTTCGAATTCATTGAGCAGCAACGCACGCGAACCGCCTGCGCCACAAGGGATTATCTGCGGCTACTACTCTGCGCGATTACTGGAACTCACCGAACGTGCCGCAGAGTTGGAGCAAATCAGAATTCGACGCGGAACTTACATCGCCATGCTTGGCCCTAATTATGAAACGCGAGCGGAGTATCGTTGGCTGCGAACGCTGGGCGATGTCGTCGGTATGTCGACAGTTCCCGAAGTGCTCGTCGCGAACGAAATTGGGTTGCCGGTCATCGCATTCTCGATGGTGACGAACGTGTTTCGTCCCGATGACATCCAACAAAACAGCAGCGAAGAAGTCATCGCCGCAGCGTCAAACGCCGAACCAGAATTGCGGCGGTTGGTGATTCGCTTGGTGAACGAATGGCAGAATGCCCCCATGTCGAAGGGCTTGTCATGAATCCGACTCAATTGATTGCTTGCAAACGAGATGGCGGCGAACTGACCGCTGTCGAGATCGCGTGGATCATCGACGGTTATGTGAGCGGTCGAATTCCTGAGTATCAAATGGCCGCGATGCTGCTCGCCATTTATGTGCGCGGGCTGACAAGTGCGGAGACCGCCGCGCTGACCGAGAGTATGTTGCGATCGGGCGTGACGCTCGCTTGGCCAGAAACGTCGTTGCCGCGTTTGGACAAACATTCGACGGGTGGCATCGGTGATAAAGTTTCGTTGTCGCTTGCGCCGTTGCTGGCGTGTTGCGATGTTTGTGTCCCAATGTTGTCGGGGCGAGGACTCGGTCCGACCGGAGGGACGCTCGACAAGCTCGAATCCATTGCGGGGTTTCGGACGAACTTGTCGCTTGCAGAGATTCAACGAACGACAGCAGAGATCGGTTGCGTGATCACCGGCACGACACCGGAATTGGTCCCGGCTGATCGACAGCTTTATGCGCTCCGCGATGTGACGGCGACCGTCCCGTCGGTGCCGCTGATCGCCGCCAGCATCATGAGCAAGAAACTGGCCGAAGGTTTGAATGCTTTGGTACTCGACGTGAAATTCGGCTCGGGCGCTTTCATGAAGTCCGCCGAGATTGCTCGCGAACTGGCGACTGGCATGGTTGAGGTCGGACAGCGAATGGGAGTGGCGACGACCGCGCTGCTGACGGATATGAATCAGCCGCTTGGGCGGATGGCCGGAAACGCGGTTGAGGTACAAGAGTCGCTCGACATTCTGCGCGGACATGGGCCGAGTGATCTGCGGGAGCTAATTATCGCATTGAGTGCCGAGGTCTTGGTCTCGGCGGGCAAAGAGACTTCGCTCGACGCCGCGCGAGCACGCTTGGTCCGCGAACTTGATTCGGGGCGTGCGCTGGATCGATTTGAAAAAATGGTGACGGCACAAGGAGGACGACTGAATGCTCCGCGACCGATCGCGCCGACTCAGGAACTCTGTTGCGATCATTCTGGTTTCGTCACCGCGATTGATACCGAAGCCCTCGGTTGGATGATCATTGAACTTGGTGGCGGGCGTCAAAAGTTGACCGACGCAATCGACCACAGTGTGGGACTCGAAATGCTCGTGCGGCTCGGCGAGCCGGTTGAGACCGGACAGCCGTGGGTCCGCGTCTTCGCGGCACTCACGAAGTTTGAACAAGTCGCCGCACGCTTGTCGGCAGTACTCACAATCGGTGACGATTGCCCGCCGCTATCACCGCTGATTTTGGAACGGATCGGGGCGTGAGCTTGGTTCCGTTCCAATCGACACAAACCCCACTGAGGCAAGCTCGGGGGGTGTCAGCCTCAAGTTGATTATCAATCCCGGAAACGCCTCCCAACAAATGCCCCACGTCCCCGACAAAATTTCCGACACTGGTTTCATCCGGGTGCGTGCGGCACGCGTGCATAACTTGCGAAGCATTGATGTCGATATTCCAAGACAGAAGCTGACGGTCATTACTGGTGTGAGTGGCAGTGGGAAGAGTTCGCTCGCATTTGACACGATTCATGTGGAGAGCCAGCGTCGATATCTCGAAAGCCTGACGACGGCAACGCGATCGCGAGTCGGGACTTGGCAACGGCCGGACGTTGACGTCATCGACGGGTTACCGCCAACGATCAGTGTCGGCCAATCAGCGGGATCAACGTCGTTACGTAGTACATTGGCAACGACGACTGAGATTTTGGATTACTTGCGATTGCTGTTTGCTCGTTGCGGACAGGCTCATTGTCCGAAGTGTGAAGCACCGTTGTCGGCACGCACGTCGCAGGAAATTGTTGAACAGATTTTGTCGTGGGAGTCGGGCCGCAAAGTGATGATCCTGGCTCCGTTGGTCCGTGGTCGAAAAGGGGCGCATCGTGAGGTGTTCGAATTAATCGCGAAGTCGGGTTTCGTCCGTATTCGCGTGGATGGCGAACTGCTCGAAGCGTTGCAACCGCCGACGTTGGTCAAAACGAAGAGTCACACGATTGAAGCGATCGTCGATCGTATTGTGGTGAAAGCGGGCTTGGAAACTCGATTGCGTGAGTCTGTGGAATTGGCGTTGAAACACGGTGATGGCACGTGCGTGCTGTGCATGCAATCGGGCACTGCGTGGGAAGATCACGCCTATAGCAGCCGCTTTGCCTGCGCCGACTGCGGAGTTAGCTTTGCCGAATTGGAGCCGCGATCGTTGAGCTTCAACAGTCCGCACGGAGCGTGTTTGACGTGTCGTGGCCTCGGAGTCATTGTCGGAACAGACGAGGTTGACCACGATGCGATCGCGGCTCAGCAAGGCGAACGACAGCAGCTCTGTCTCGATTGCGGCGGTTCTCGGGTCAACGATTTCGCTCGCCATATCTCGTTTCGCGAGCAGACCTTGCCGCAGTTTTTGTCTCAGACTGTGAGCGATGCGGCTGAGACAGTGCGTCAGTGGAGTTCAACAAGTGATATCGGTGTCGATGAGTCAACAAGACGAGTGCTCGAACGGACGCTTCCGGCTTTGCAGAGTCGGTTGGAGTTCTTGATCCGAGTCGGTGCGGACTACCTCTCACTCGACCGACCAACTCGAACGCTCTCCGGCGGTGAGTTTCAAAGAGCGCGGCTTGCCGCCTGCTTGGGGTCGGGGATCGTTGGTGCGTGTTATGTGCTCGACGAACCGACGGTCGGCCTACATTCCAAAGATACGACGGCGATGGTCAAGACGCTGTTTGATCTCCGCGATCAAGGCAACACGGTCATCGTCGTCGAGCACGATCCCGACGTGATGCGGCATGCCGACTACTTGATTGATCTCGGCCCTGGAGCAGGAGCAGACGGCGGCCAAGTCATGTCATACGGAACGCCGACAGAGGTCGCGAACGACGAACGCTCGGTGACAGGCAGGTTTCTGAATATGACCGCCACTCCACCAAGCTTGCCTCGGTGGAATCAGGCGTCGGCACTACGAGCTACTGCACTGGAAGGGATCGTATTACAGAAGCCCGAAAACCACCGAGGCAAGCTCAGTGGGGTGATAACGGAGTTCAATTCCGGCTCGACTCGCTGGTTGAGCCTCAGCAACGTCAGCACCCATAACCTGCGCGACGTGACATTGCGAATTCCACTCGGCAAATTGACGGCGATCACCGGCGTAAGCGGTTCTGGAAAAACATCGCTCGTACACCGTGCGTTCGTTCCATTTGTGCGAGCGAACCTTGCCGATCGCAACGTCACCGATTTTGGCATCGCGCGACTCGTTGAAGTCACACAAGCACCGATCGGACGTACGCCGACATCGAATCCAGCAACTTACTCCGGATTGTGGGACGAGGTCTGCAAACTGTTTGCTCAAATGCGTGAGTCTCGTTTGCGTGGCTTTCCCGCCAGCCGATTTCGGTTCAACACACCGAGCGGTCGTTGTGAAGCGTGCCGAGGGCGCGGTGTTCAGCGAGTTCGCTTGCAACTTCTCCCCGATGTCTTCGTGACCTGTCCGACATGCCGTGGTGACCGTTTCAACGCGGCGACGTTGCAAGTCCGATTTCGTGGTCTCACTGCGGCGGATGTACTACGACTGCGGATCGAACAGGCTGCAGACATCTTCGCCAACATGTCGCGAATTGCGTCTGTGCTGCAAACTTTTTGCGAAGTCGGACTCGGCTATTTACGACTTGGACAATCGGCAACAACTTTGTCGGGTGGTGAGGCTCAGCGAGTGAAGTTGGCGACGGAACTGAGTCACGACAACACGGCATCGACTTTGTTTGTGCTCGATGAGCCAACGACGGGACTCCATCCAGCCGATGTCGAACGCCTGTTGAGCCTTTTGCGGAGACTGGTCAATGCAGGACATACTGTCCTCGTCATCGAACATCACTTGGATGTGATCGAGCAAGCGGACTGGATGATCGACCTCGGCCCCGATGGTGGTTCACGCGGAGGCACAATCATCGTAGAAGGGCCGCCGACCGAAATCGCAAAGTCGGCGAAGACACATACGGCTCAAGCTCTGCGCGAGCGATGTTTCTGAAGGGGTGATCAACAGCCAGACGATGCGGGAGTCATCTCTTCGCCTCTTCCTCTGCCACATCGCTCACAGCCTCTTCGTCCAAGGGAAACTTTCGCTCATTTCGTTCCCGCAAGCCGCGTAGCACGACAAGCCATAAGGTGCCGATCAACACGCCGCTCACAGCCAATGCCCACGCGCCGTCTCGACGGAGGCGAGAGGCCATCGCACCCACAGGGCGCAAAGCGGCTGACTTTCGTTCTTGAACGATTGCGATCCAGCCGGTGTTTCCGACTCGGCAAAACGCCGCAAGCCATTCGCCGCCGAACGTCTTCGGATCGAGTTGCCCAGCTGGATCGAGGTAATCATCCATCTGCACGACGATCGGCTCATCTGCCTGATCGGGAGAAACAAACGGTGGACGCAGTCGGTCAATCGTAGCCTCGGCCAATTTGAGTTTGTCGGCATCATCTCCCGACGCGCTGCTTTCGGCATGATCTTGTTTCAACCACGGATGATCGAGCAGTTGCCAATTGCGACCGTCGACTACGGCAACCGCGCGAATGATGTTGTCATCTGGTTCGCCATCTTTGCGATTACTCGGTGCGAAAGTTGATAAGAGTTGCCCCAACTCCATCGAACGGGCCAAGACGCCAAGTACTCGCTCGTGTTTCTCATCCCAAATCGGAACCGCCAAAGATGCCACGCTGCGTCCGGTCGCGGCACTTGTGTAAGCCAGCGACAAGTGTGGCTTTGTCAGCGGCTTGATCCCTTTCGGAACGTTGTCCTTTTGAAATTCTCCCAGCCCATGAAAGTAGTCTCGATGCGACCAATTGACGTCGAGCGTACTGTCCTCGGCTGGCTCACGCCAACGCTGAAAACCATCGCTGTCAGTGAGGAACCAACTGTTATCACGGTGCAGTCCCAACTTTTGCTGCAACTGATCCGCTTTCGATTTCCAGTGCGACAACGCCAACCGCAGTTCGTTCCGATCCGACCACTTTCGACTCACGGCCGTTTCGATGGCTTCTTGCACTTCGGGATCGGCCGCCGCGTCTTCCAAATCTGCCGTCCGCTTCTCCAATTCGCGAGCAACGCTGCGTGCCAAAATCTCCACCGACAACACATCGCTTTCGAGTGCCCGCGTCGTCACGTTGTCGGCTGCGGAATTCACCGCGTCACGCATCGAATCGAGATAGAACAAACCGAGTGCCAGCATCAGCAACACCGGACCGAGTCCACCGAGCGCCAACAACGGGCGGAATGACTTTACTCGCTCTCGCTGATCCAGCGCGTCGAGTACCGCTTGAGCATTCGGAAACCGCTTGTTCGGATCAGGCTCCAAACAACGATCGACCAGCTCAGCTAACCGGCGATCGACTCCGCGGACACGGCTATGCTGCATCGGCTGGACTCCTCGGCGCACGATGTCGCGATAAGCCGCCAGCCGTTCTTCCAACGATCGCGATTGCTCGATGCGGCGCTCACTCTCAATAGACCGATGCGGCGGTTCGCCACACAGCAGATGATGCAGCACGGCTCCGAACGCGTATACGTCCCAGCGAGCGTCCGGCACCGCCTTCAAATCGGCTTGTTCGGGAGCCATGTAATACAACGTGCCGAGTGCCGGAGCATGTTCATACGAAAGCCGCGATTGACCGAAGTCACACAAACGCGGTTCCAGATCCGAATCCAATAACACATTCGCCGGTTTCAAATCACAGTGCAAAATTCCGCTGCCGTGAGCGTGGACCAAAGCCTGCAAAATGCCTTTTGCAATCCTAACCGCTTCACGCACAGACAACGGTCCGCTGGCCAACAAGCCTGCGAGCGATCCTCGCTCAAGATACTCCATCACGTAATACGGCGGATCGCTGTCCCAACCAACATCGAGCAATCCGACAATATTTCGCGACGTATACAACACCGCCAGCTTTTCGACCTCGCGGCTCAACAACGACCAGTCCAAGCCGCCGCGATGAAGATAGACCTTTACCGCTACAAGCTTGCCGGTGTTTTTCTCGCGAGCCAACCAGACAGATCCATATGCTCCTTCACCGAGACACTTCAGCACCGTCAAACCAGGAATGCTGATCGTCGGCAACCGACGACGACTCAACGACAGCGATTTCGCCAACTGCGAATCGTCTTGACGCTCGGTCTGATCGGCTTGCGCCTGTTTTGGCTCAGTGGAACTGAGCGGTTCCGTTGTCATACCAATGGCTCTGCGAGCAACAATTCATGACCGAATGAGCGATCAGAAACTCGTTCATTCGGTGCATACTAACTCGATGCACTAGCAAGTTCAGAAATGGCCTCGCCCTGATCGACGATTGGCACTGGGCGGCCGGCGAAGTTGGGAATGGCCACGTTTTTGTAGTCAATTCCCAAGTGGCGATAGATCGTGGCTAGGAAATCACCGGGACCGACTCGCCGCGCGATCGGATCTTCGCCTCGAACGTCAGTCGCACCGATCACTTGGCCTGTTCGAATTCCTCCACCCGCAAACAGCATCGAATTCGCGCGAGGCCAATGATCACGCCCCGGTTGAACCGTTCCTGCCGGCGCGCTGGCAACACCTTCGCCGCTACTGGCGACATAACTGATGCGAGGCGTGCGTCCAAACTCGCCAGTCACAACAACGAGCACTCGCTTGTCGAGGCCACGTGCGTAGACGTCTTCAATCAACGCCGAAACCGCTTGATCGAGTGTCGGCAGTCGAAATTTCAACGCATCGAAAACATGCTGATTGACGGCGTGATCATCCCAGTTTTGAACGCGACCACACATTGGTCCGTCAAACTCAGTCGCAACAATATCAACACCCGCTTCGACCAAACGGCGAGCCATCAAACATTGCTGTCCCCATTGATTGCGGCCATAACGATCACGAACGGCGTCAGGCTCTTGAGACAAATCAAACGCACTGCGTGACGCAGAACTGGTCAAGAGATTGATCGCCTGCTGCTCAATGCGATCAACGGCGGTCATTACCCCCGATTGATCGACCTGTCGTTGTAAGCGATCGAGACTTGCTTTCAGCGTCATGCGAGTCCGAATGACATCCACTTGTTTAGCGTCTTTGAGCCCCACGTTCGGCACCTCGAATTGCGGAACGCTCGGATCGCCCACAATCTTGAATGGCTCGTAAGACGGACCGAGATAAGTCGGACCAGCGATCGTAAAGTTGTCGTAGTTGTCGATCGGATTGACCGCAATGTAGTTCGGAATATTGCGCCGAGAATCTCGACGAAGATGACTCGCGATCGACATCCAATCGGGCAGAATCGGCTTGAGTTTGTCCTGCGGGTCCGGGTCTCCTGCCAACACTTGCAACGAACCAGCCGGATGCCCTCCGCCGGTATGAGCCATGGAACGTAACAGCGTGTACTTGTCAGCGATCTTCGCCAAACGCGGCAGGAGTTCGCAAACTTGAATTCCGGGAACGTTGGTATCGATCGTCTGATACGGTCCACGAAATTCCGCCGGCGCAAGTGGCTTGGGATCAAAAGTTTCCAGATGACTCGCACCGCCGCGCAACCAGACCAAAATGATCGCGGTTCGCGTTGAGGAATCTGGACTGGGCGATGACTGCCGCAATTGCGCATCACGCTGTTCGGCAACCGCACGAAGCTGCAACAGTTGGGCAAGCGTCAAACTACTGAAGCCGGTTAGCCCACACTGAAGCAACCGGCGTCTGCTGAGTGATCGGCCAAACTTTATTGCCTCACCAGAACTCGCTCCGTCAGCAACAGAAGATAAACGGCGCATGGGCACTCGCTTAGAGAATAGAGTCATCGGGAGATCAAACAACTGGCCACCATGCTAACGGTACCAGACTGGTCTTCAATCGATCTCCATCGAAACCGTCAAAATATGAACGATTAGATGTCCTGGTTTCGTGACGTGATACCTCGTATGGTCGAACGATATCTGTTGGTTGAGCCGGGTGGCATCCAGCACCGGACAAAACGGGGCACGAATCAGTTTGGAACCTGATGCCATCCAGCTCACCAAAGTTTTCATCACAGCCCGTGCGGGGTGTTGGCCACTTGGCAACAGCCAACGACGTAGTTCAAGATCAGCATGTAATGGCACGTGCTTCCAATTAGCACAAGCACATGCCAAATCGGATGGAAGTATGGTCGCTCGTCATGAGCTAGAAACCACGTGCCGCTCGAATACGCAGTCGCTCCCGCCAGAATCCAAGCGCAGCCAGCGATCCCAAAACAATGAAATAGCTCGGGAATCGACAGCACTGGAACCCAACCAACAAGCAAATAAAACCACACGCCCACGTTGTCGAATTTCGTAAAAAAAAGCTTGGCAATCACCCCGGCTAAGGCCATCACCCACATCGTGACCATTAAGTAGCGCCACCAACCTTCATTGAGATAGGCCATTCCAAACGGCGTGTAGCACCCGGCAATAAACAGAAAAATGCAGACTTGATCGAGTGTCCGAAAGCGGTGTCTCCACACCCCGCGATGTACGCTGTGCGATGCCGTCGATGCAAAATACAAGAGCGTCTGTGTGATCACGTAAATCAAACAACCGAGAACGAGCCACGAATTTGCTCGTTCAGACGCCGTTCGCAATAACCACCAACCAGCGGGAATGCTCGCGAGGAAGCCAACGCCGTGCGTCCATTGATTCAGCGCCTCATCGGTTGCAAACCGTGACGTCGGTCTTGGTGCAGAACCGAGAGTGATCGCTGGCTCCATTTCACAATTCCTTTCGCGGCTGACTTGTTCGATGCTGAATTTCTCACCTGTGACTGGTTGTCACGCCGCATTTTGCTCGTCTTTGTGTGCGTCTGCGTTGCTGAGCCAAACACACATCTCTGTGAGAGCGGTTGTTCCCGCTTGCCCGAATGGTAGCACCAATGGTTCTGCGACTGCATTGGTTCGAACAAATCTAGCTTCGAGCCAGCTTTTAAGCCGATGGTTCATGTTGCGTTCGACCAGAAAATAAACTGCCCACGCCGCCAGCAATGCCGCTCCAGTGACACCCATCAGAGCGAGTATCGGACGACTCGTTCGTGCAAACAGGTCGAGTGCGAGATAGCCGATATTTTGATGGAGCAAATACAGCGGGTACGTCAGATTGCCGAGCACTCGAAAGGCTTTTGACGAGAACTGCGTCCAACCTTGACTGACCGCAAAAAACAACGCATGAAACGAGACAACTAAGCTTGAGATCACCAGCGGATCAAAGTTGGCGTGATAGCGCTCCGTCAGCATCGTGGCACTTGAAGCAGCCATGAAGGTCGAATAACTCACCGCCGTCAACAACAACAAAACTCGGCGTGGAGTCAGCCCCGATCGACTGATCAGGAAGTAGGTCGCCCCCGCGATGAAATGCCCGCTCCAACGGGCGGACACCAGAAACATCAACTCGCGCCGTTGACTGATGAAACAGACGAGAGATGCCACGAGCCACGCTTGCAGAAACGTTTCAATGCGATGCGATTGCCGACAACAAAGCAGCACAAACACGAAGCCGTAAAACTTCATCTCCTCCATCAAAGTCCAATACACACCGTCAATGTTGTCCTGCCGCATATAGAAATTGAACATCGTTAAGTTGGCAAAGAACTGTGGCAACGTCACTGGAAATCGATCCTCTCCGGCAAACCAGCACACGAGAAATGTCACGGTGCAACACGTCCAAAAGGCTGGATAAAGCCGAGTAAACCGCGAGATGACGAATTCGATCGGCCCCTTCCCCTGGATCGACAGTAGGATCACGAAGCCGCTGAGAATGAAAAAGAGATCGACTCCCAAATACCCGTACTTCACCCACGGAGCGAACTCTGGAATCGAGAACGATGTCAGACCTCTCTGCGCCGCACCGCGAAACGTCCAGTGGTACAGCACGACCGCTATCGCGGCGAGAAATCGCAAAAGATCCAGTTCGTTGAAGCGAGAATTCGCCGAGTGAGGTTTTTGCATGTTCCGATCCTGAAGCGTGCAGTTTTTTGAGTCGGCGCTGAGCCAACAAAACGTATGGCTCTTTGACGAAATCGGTCAATTCGACTTTCAACTTGGTTTTTCGCAGCTTTCGTGACTAATCAATTGGTCGGATGACGTGGTCAGAATTTGAACCAGTTCCGTTTGTGGAACGGGAGTTGAGATTCCCTCCAACCCTGTGACTGCTCCGGCAGCGAAGAGCGTTAGTACGGCGAGCCAGACGATTCCAAGTGTGTGCCAGAAACAGGCGCAGAATGTGACACTCCAGGAATACTCGTGATCGTAGCGGTTGGCGAACGCGTTGACGGTGATCCACGCGACGAAGAGCAGTGCGATTACGAAATGGATACCATGAAGTCCGGCAACCATGACCAGGAAAGCATTCGCTCCAGTTGCTGCTGCGATTGGGTCTTGGTTTCGCACGAGTTGCCACAGACCGGCCGATTGCACGCCGACAAACAAAGTGCCGATCACCAAAGACCACAACAGCAATTTTCGGAAGAGTGGCAATCGCTGCAATCGGACGTGCCAGGCGGCTCGTTGCAATGTGGCGCTACCTACGGCAAGCAACGCGGTACTGATCCAAAACGGAATCGGCATGATTCGATGTGAGGCTTCGAGTCTCGTTTTGGACAACACAATCCCGACTTCGGCCACGATCGTTGCGATGCCCAAGAGGCTCAATGATAGGGCCAGAAACCAAACGGCCAGCCGGCTTTTGTGGGGTGAGTTTGGCAAGCTCACGAAGCGATCCCTCAATCATCAAAACAAAAAGGGCCGCCGCAGATTCCCGCTCTCCGCGACGGCCCTAGACCCTGAGCGATTGGTGAGGCAGTTGGCCCCATAGCATTATTCGAGTTGTTGTCTGCCTGTGCTTCGTAGCTCGGTATTTCAAACTCGGCGATGCTCACCAACTCCACCGAGCTTGATCAGTCTCAGTTCGGAATTCCCAGCAGGGCTTCTTCTTCTTCGAGGATCACGATGCGGGGTGTCACCATCAGCATCAAGCTGCTGGTTTCGCGACCAACACCGGTGTTCTTAAACAAACGGCTGATGTACGGAATCTTGTTAAGGATCGGTACGCCCGCCATGTTGCGGCTTTCGCGGAGTCGTTTCACTCCACCCAGCAGCACGGTGCCGCCATCCGGTACGCTGACGACGGTACCAACTTGAGTACTGGCAACGACCGGAAGTTGTACGCTGACAGTTCCAGCACCAGCAGCTTGCACGCCACCACCTTGCTGTCCGCCACCTTGGCCACCTTGACCACCACCTTGGCCACCGCCTTGGCCACCTTGACCGCCGATACCACCAAATCCAGACTGAGCCAAGTTTGCGTAGTCTTCATTGGCGGCCATCGCTCGACCGAACATTCCATCGTTGTGCAGTCCGTTGTTTTGCATCACCGGAGTACCGCCACCGATACCGCCGAAGCCTTGCTGTCCGCCACCACCTTGGCCACCACCTTGACCACCACCTTGACCACCACCTTGACCACCACCTTGACCACCACCTTGGCCTTGTTGACCGCCGCCACCTGCTGAGACGTAAGAGAATGAGACGACGTCAACAATTTGTTGGATGAATGGCGTGACCTGCAATCGAACAAACCGTCGATCAGCGGAAATCACCGCCACAACCGACATGCCAACACCATCCTGAATTGTGGTCAATTGCGGCTGATAGCCGACGGCAAAGGCACCCACGACAGGGATCAAGCTGGTCACGAACGGACGGTTTTGACCGTCGAACACGTTTGCACTTTGTCCGTTGAAGAGCGTGACTTTCGGAGCACTCATAATGTTGCTTCGGCGATCACCTTGAGCCGCGTTGATAAAGAAGAACGTTTCGATGTCGCTCAGGATAGCGAAGCCGACGTTCAAACCGGCGTTGGCATCGAACCGACCGAAGTCGGGCACACCGACAGCGAACGATCCCTGACGGAACGCGATGTCTTGGTCTTGAGTGAAGGAGTTCGAAGAGGCCAAACCTAGAACCTTTCCTCCCTTGCCGTAGCTGTCACGGTCTGTGAACTGTCGCGACGGTCCTGGGGTGAAGAAGTTGCTGCCACCGGCTTGACCACCGGCTTGACCACCGGCTTGGCCACCACCTTGTTGTTGCCCACCTTGCTGTTGAGTTGTGCTGCTAGCAATGATCGAACCGAACGGAGGAATCGGAGTCAATCCGCCACCTTGAGCAGCCTGACCACCTTGGCCACCACCTTGACCACCGGCCTGGCCGCCCGTCGAGCCGTTGATTAAGTTCGGGCCGCCGAGGTTGTCTTGGACGTCAAAACTGAAGTCGATACCGATGCGTTCAAAGAACGTGTCTGACACAGCGATGAATCGAACTTCGATTGTCACTTGCAAGTCTTGCAGACGTCGGAGTTGTTCCAAGAGGTCGCGGATTTCGTCGTGAACCTTTTGCGTTTGGCGAATGACCAAGCTCAACGTCGAATCATTTCCTTTGCAGTGACCAGATCCGCCAACTTCCTGCCATGAACTCGGTTCGCAGGTCGTGGTGATAAGGTCGATCAATTCACGGAAGTCATGCCCGTTGTTATGCGGTGACTGGTTCCACTGTGGTGAAGAACTCGCCAACCACGGGGTGACGGATTGTGGTCCCTGTGCCCCGGCAACTTGGAACTGTCCACCTTGCGGGCCACCTGTTGGAGACACGCTCATTTGACCGCCAGCAAAGCCCGCTCCGCCCATTTGGTTGTTGCCGTTGATGTTGGCGAACGGAGACGCTGATTGCGTCGGCTGAATGGTGACCACCAAGTCGGCGACCGAGTAAGTGATCGGAACCAATTGGCCCTGAAGGCGATGTTCGCTAGTGATTTGCAGCACTTCATTCTTGATCGTGTAGCCCAGGTTGAGCGGCTCCAAAATCAGATTCAAAGCACTCTTCATTTTGATGCTGTCGACGTTGATCGACACGGGCGTACTCACGCTGAGGCTTTCCTCTTCCAGTCCCGCCGCGTCAAGCACGACGTTGACGTCAGCGATTGTGCCGAGGTGCTCAATCACTTTCTTCAGCGGCGCGTTCTCGAAGTGCAGCGAGATCGGACGAGTCAAACTGTTTTCAATGCGTTGCTCTTCCTGAGAGCGGATGCGTGTGTCTGGACCATACTTGCCGTTGCGTCGATCCTTGATCGTTTTCCAGTCTTTGCCGAACTCGACTGACTTGCGGTCATCGTAGGCGATCGCCGACCACTCCGTGCTATCGAGTGCTCCCCAGAAGCCTTCTTCCTTAGCGAACTTCAACCTCTCGTTGCTATCGACTCGGCGGGCGAGTTGTGACTTGTAGACGAGCGTCTCAGTCACCGGATTGTCCGAGTCAAGATCCTTCGCTTGCTTCGCGACGACTTCAGCTTCGGCATACCGCTTTTGCTCCATCAGTTCGTTGAACTGCTTGACCAAATTGGAGAGTTCTCGCTCGACGCGGACCTTGTTTGTTATTTCTCGCTTAATGCTCTGCTTGACCTCATCGTTTTGCTTTTGCTGAGCGATGTTCGGTTCTTGCAACTTCTGTGTCGCTTCGATGGAAACTCGCGACTTCAACAGTGTCGAAGCCAACGAGGCAGTCAGCGGCTTATCGAGTCCAGAGCTTTCGATGCTGGCCATTGCGTGATCAATCACGTCCAACGCCTTCGTCGGGTCTTTCTGTTCCTTCAGTCGCTCAGCACGGTAGATCGCGTTGAGGACTTCGTTTCGGAGTTTGTCCAACTGTACCTTCTGACGATCGGATGCGACATTGATCGGACGCTGCATCTCCAGTTCGCGTGGTTTACCGGAATCGTTTGAATTGACTTCCGTATCGGAAGACAACTGCGTCACACCTTGCCCACCTGCCAGTTGAATCCCCTTGCTGCGACGTGGGCTGAGTTCTCGCAGGTAGTCCTGCAATTGTTGGCTGCGTCGAGCGTCGAGTTTTTGTCCCGACTGATACGACTTCAAGAACGCTTGGTAGGCGGCGGCCTTGTTGCCGGTGTTGAGATGGATTTGTCCTTCGCGGAAGAGAGCTTCTGCCGATGGACCTTCTGGATGAACCGCCGCGACAGACGAATCGTCGGACTCTTCATCCGCCGGTGGGGCCAACGCGATCTCTTGTTGCAATGTGATCGTATTCGGTCGAGTCCCCTTAAGCGGAACTGACGAGTCCGGCGTTTCAGAGGTTTCTGGCAGGCCTCTCAGGACAGACTTGTTGGAATTGTTGGCCACAGGAACCGAGCGAGTGGTCAGCGAATCAGCACCCAACTCAGGTTCTGGTGGAACATTCACGGATTTGCTGTGAGAGGCTCGTTGGATGGCATTCATGACGAGGTCAGGTCGATCATCGAAGACTTCAAACGCGACGTTCATCGCGTCGGCTTGTTCGGCTTTCTCTTTTGCCGCATCGACGCGACCGGCAGCCAAATCGGCACGAGCCTGTTTCACGAGAGCCATTGCCCGGGCTTTCGATTGATCAGGAGCTCCCTTGGGAGTCGGTGCTGACTTCATCGCGATCGCCGCACGATCAATTTCTTCGAGCAACGCTTCGGGACGGTCATCCCACAAGCCGTAAGTCGCGTTGAGCTTCTGAACTGCTAGCACTTTCTGACGAGCGGCATCTAGCTTCCCTGTCTGCATCTCTTGTCGCGCTTGTTGCAACGCGGCCATCGCCTGCTGACGAACTTTGGCTGTTGCTTTGTCTTCAGTGGCTTTCGCCGCATTCAAACCGTTGGCCACATTCTTGGTGACCAGATCCGTCTTGTTGCCGATTTCGTCGGTCAAGGCTTTTGTCGGAGTTTTTGCAACGGCTTGAATCTCATCAATCGCCTCATCGCCAAGATCACGTGCGCCAGATGCGAGCGTTGCAAACGGCGAACTGACATCTTCAGATGGCAACTCCTTGCGTTGCGGCTTAGCGTTGCTCAACGATTTCGGATTCGTCAGTTGCTTCGCGGCGTCCTTGGCTTTCTGGCTGTTTTTGGCAATCGTAAAGTTGTTCGACGCTCGGTCGATCTTGGCGATGACGTGATCGGGTCGCAGGTCAAACAGACCGTAAGCGACGTCCAATTCCTGAGCCTGCAACGCGAGCGAACGCGCTTGCTCAATGTTGCCGTTGTTCATCGCAGACTGAGCCTGCGACAAAAGTTGTTGAGACAGTTGCTTGTCGCTGTTGGTCGGAGCTAATTCGCCCGAATTCGCTTTGTCTTCCTCTTCCGACTCATCTTCCGCGAGCGATTGAGCAAACGGAGAACCCGATTTCGGAGCGGTTTTTTGAGCGACTGGTGTGCGTGCTCGCGGCGCGCCATCGAAAGGGACTTCGTCGTCGGCAAATTGTTTCGGGGTGGCTGCCGGTCGTGAGGCTTTCGCAATCGTTGCTGGCCGAGCCGGGGCTTCTTCTTCAAACGGACTTTCCTCGAAGGCGACTTGCACCGGATTCGGTTTTGCAACCTTCGTTGAAGTTTTGGCAATGTTCTGAGTCGGCGGAGCGGACTCGTGTTTGTTGTTCTCAAGTCGGTCGATCTGCGCCAGAATCTGTTCTGGACGTTCGTCGAAGACGCCGTAAGCAACGTTCATTCCGCGAGCTTGATCGGCCTTCGAACGGGCCGCATCAAAGTCGCCGTTCGCCAGATCGCGGCGAGCTTGTTGCATCAGCTCTTTTGCCGCAGAGAGTTTTGCGGTTGAGGGTTGTTGACTGGCCGCTGCGACCGCATTTGACGCGGGCGAACGCTTCGTCGGTTGTTCGACGATTTCGAGCGACTCATCCATTAGCTCGTCAGTGGCTTCCTCGATCGACTCATCAAGGAGTTCGTCAGCCGGTACTCGGTTGGCAACCGGAGTAATCGGGCTGGGCGATTTCTTCTTGGCGGTCATTGTTTCGAGATTGGCAAGCGAGCCATTACCGTTTTTGGCTGGTACAGCAGGACGTTTCGCAACGGTCGTGGCTGGTGCGGCTGAACCAGCTGGTCGCCCTTTCGTGGCGGCGTCCAACTGAGTCAGGAATTTTTCAGGAGACCGCTCGTTCGGCGCCCAGTCGATCGGGAACGATTGAGCCCGTTCCGCCAATCGGCGAGCACCCGCAAGGTCACCACGACGAGCCAGAGCCTGAGCATCGTCAAGCATCTTGGTCGCTTGCTGACGGTAGCCGTCTTTGGAATCCTTACTAGAGCTTGACCGCGTGAACGGATTCAAGCGACCGATCGCGGAGCTGCGCGTATCGGCGACAGTGGTCACTGTCCGCGAAGCGTTCTCCGAATTCGGTTGGTCAGCCGACACGGGTCGTGTCGCGCTTCCAGGAATGGTTGACCAAATGCCGGCGGCGGCAAAGGTCGTACAGGCGAGAAGTCCGAGTGCCTTACGCAAAGTAAGTTCCTCCATGAAACCAAAACGGCGGGAGACGTCGTGTCTCGATCACATCACTTGTCAGCGAAGACAAATCAGGGTGTAGGCAATGTGAACGAGGTTACGGCGCGGGAGAGGTTTTTGGACGGGAAAGGGAAATGAACTGGTGGCACAGGCGGGACGCCCGATGCCGGAGAGATGTGCGGCGGGAACGTATTCCATGCGGCAGAAAAGGGTCAACGGGTCTTGCTTCAGATTCTGAGATGTTTTCGATGAGATTCTAAAATTCCTGAAAATCACGGCAAAAGCTGCCGCTGTGAAAAGAGAGGCACTTCCTCTCGTGAGCCGAGCGGCGTCAGCCCCGGACAATAGGTCATTCGAGAAGTCCGGAGCTAACGCCATCCGGCTTACCCAAAGAATCATCAATTATCCGCGTGTGCCCCAATAAAAAAACCACAGCGATACCGCTGTGGCCGAAGACGTTTTCATTGGTTGTTGTCGCGCGATGCTACGCACCGAACTTATCAAACCGACCCGCGTGGGCCATCGCGAAACCCATCAGATATTTCGCGGGGAATTGGCCAAGTCCGCCGCGTAGACAATCGCGTTCGCCGAACTTGTCGCACAGATCGGGACGGCAGCGTTCTTCTGCGGAGAGCAACACTGGCACCGGGTGCCAACTGTGTGACTTCATCTTGCTTGGCGTGCTGTGATCGCCAGTGACGATCAGCACGTCTGGCTTCAGCGCGGTAATCCGTGGAATTGCCGCGTCGAGTTCTTCAATGCGTTTCACCTTCTCGGCGAAATTGCCGTCTTCGCCTGTTGAGTCGGTGTATTTGAAGTGGACGAAGAAGAAATCAAAATCCTTCCACGCTTGCTCCAGTCGATCCATTTGATCGGACAGCGTTTGCCCGGCGTCGAGGACATTCATGCTGACCAATCGTGCGAGGCCGCGATACATCGGATAGACGGCAATTGCTCCCGCCTTCATGCCATAGACTTCTTCAAACGTAGGAATTGGCGGCTTCTTGTCGATACCACGCATCGTCAACAAGTTCGCGGGCGCATCGTCTTTCAGAATGACGGCGGCCTGCTTGATGAACTCCTTGAGCAACTCAGCCGTTCGTTGCGATGCAGGATTCTTCGCAACTGGTTCGAGCGGAGGCACACCGGTCTTCTGTGGGTCAGTGTCTTCAATTTCCCCGCCAAGTCCCGCCGCTCGCAGCACGATGACAAGCCGATATTCTTTCACGTGTTGGACGAAAACTTCAACGCCGGGAATCTTGATGCCAGCGTGCAATTTCGCGCAGAGCCGCTGAGCAATGTCGCTCCCGATCCGGCCCGCTCGTCGATCAGAGATGTTGCCGCTCGCGTCGATCGTGCAAAAGTTCCCTCGAATAGCGACGTCGTTGGGGCCGAGTTCAAAGTCGATTCCCAACGCTTCAAGCACTCCGCGACCGATCTGATATTCCAGCGGATCGTAGCCAAACAAACCGAGATGTCCCGGCCCACTTCCCGGTGTGATCCCTGGCAACACCGGCGTGCTCAGTCCAAGCGTTCCGCGCTTGGCGAGTGCATCCAGATTCGGCGTCTTCGCGGTTTCCAGTTCGGTAAGTCCGTCCGGTGTGAGCGGCAATCCACCCAATCCGTCTGCCACCAAGAGCACAATTTTGGAGCCGTTGTTCGTGTTCAACTTACGAGTCAGATCTTGCAAATCAGGCATGTTCGTTTCGTGTTTTGAAAGAGGTTGTGAAGAGATTCGTTGAGCGGCGGATTGTTGAGAAGCTCCGAAACGGTTGCAACCCGCGAGCCTTCTATCGACCTACTAACTCGAAGCGTCAGCGAGGCCGGACGATCCAACAACCTCTTGAATTCAATGCGTTTTGAAACGACTGACCTCGCTGACGCTTCGGATTGCTACACCACCGCGAGTCGCTCGCGGTTTACAGACGGCATGTCAATAATCCTCGCGTCGAGGCGAACCGGTTGTGTTTCGTGTCGATCTCTTTGGCTGAGTTGGCGAATTCTCTTCGGAAGGAAGTCTCATCATGCGACGATTGTTGGCTCCGTGTGTCTCGTGGATATTGGTGTTATCAGTGAGTTGGTTGAGTAGCTCAAACGCTGCGGCGGCTGATCCATTTGACGCAGTGCCGGATTCGGCAAGCGTTGTGCTGCGATTGAAGACGCCACAAGCGACGCTTGGTCGTTTGGCTGATTACGTGAATGTCGTCCAGCCGGGATTCGGCGAGGCGATTCGAGGAAATCTTCCGGCCTTGGGATTGTTGATCTCCAATCCAGGTTTGGCCGGAGTTGATGCGGAAAAGGATTGGTGGGCGATTGTCTTTATCGAAGCGAGGCAGAAGCCCGGTGTGGTTTTTGTTATTCCGACAACTGACGCCAAAGCGGTGAAAGAAGTGCTGCCGTCCGGCTGGTTGTTGCATGAGGCGGACAAGCTGGCGATCTACTCTGAAGACGAAACCGCTCTGAACAAAGTCCGCGAACGCGTGAATGGCCAAGGGAGTTCGCTGTGGTCCAAGACGGATGCGGATTCCAAGAAGTTGTTCGATTCGTCAGATGTTTCGGCGTTCGTCAATTTGAAGCAGCTTAGCCAAGCGTTTGCGAATGAACTCGATCAAGCGGAACCCGCGCTGGATGGGCTCCTGACGCAAATGTCTGCACTGTTGCCCGATCAACAGCGAACGCAGATGGCGATGATCATGGACGTCTATCGCAGCCTTGGCAAAGCCGCCGTCCAGGGAGTTCGCGACTCGAACAGCTTGACGATGTGTGTGAAGTTCTCGAAGGACGCCGTTCGCTTTGAGGATCGATTGCAAGTGGCTGAAGGAACGAAGACCGCCAAGTTCTTGAGCAAGCAACCGACGAGCGATTTTTCTTTATTGGCTCAACTCCCCGCTGACAAGTCGGTGTACTACGGAGCGAAGGCTGACATGCAGGGAATGATCGACTGGTCGATGAAATTGACGAAGTCGATGCTCGCGAGTGGCACCGACGAGCAGAAAGCCGCGTTCGATAAATCGGCGGAAGACATCCGCGATTTGAAGTGGGATCAGATCGTCGGCTACTTCGATCTCGATGCGAGTGGCGAAGGCGCGCTGCGTGCGGGAGCGGTTTCGGTAGTGACGCCGACCGACAAACTGCGTGAGATCACAAAGGTGATGATGAGCATGGTTGAAGCAATGCAATTGCCCGGGTTCAAGCAGACCATCACGATGGAATCCACGTCTGCGAAGATCGGGGGCTTGCCCGTCGATCAAATTACGCTCAAGCAAGAAGTCGATGAGGCTGCTGATCCACTGGGGATCCAAAAGAAAGTGAGTTCCGCGCTGCATGGTCCAGATGGCATGAAGCAATTCATGCTGTTTCAGCCGAAGCGCTCGCTGCAAACGGTTGGTGGCGATGTGGCTCAATTGGAGGCACTCGTGAAGTCGCTCGGTGCCTCGCCAGTCAAAGATTCTGTGGCAGTAATCGCTCGCAAGAGTTATGCGGAGAAAGCGAACGTCGTCGTGCTGGCGGATGTGGCTCGACTGATCACCAATGGCTTGAAAGTCGCTGCTCGCGAACAAGTACTACCGGCTGGGGCGAGTGCCGCGATTGACGATCTGAAATTGCAGCCGTCGTTTATGGGCGGCTCGATTACCTGTGCGCCAACAGCAGTGAGTGCTCAGTTCGAAATCCCCGCAGTACAGGCTCAAGGGATTGCGAAGATCGTGATGATGGTCATCGGCCAGGTTCAAATGCAGCGGATGCAATAACCGCGGCCGCAACGTCTGTGACTATCAGGCAAGCAGAGTAACGCCGATTGACTGATACAAGCCCGACGCGCCAGCGAGTGCATCCTTCTGATGGTTCAAAGACCGGATGGTTCAAAAATAGAGACGCACTCGCTGGCGCGTCGGGCTTGTATTGGGGGCTGACGTGGCCCGCTCGTCTTCTGTTTTGTGAAGGGATTCGTCATGCCTGCATCGTTGCCCGATCTGGTGATTCGTGCGTCGGCGGGGACCGGCAAGACTTATCAACTGACGAATCGGTTTATCAGCTTGCTCGTGTCGGGCGTCCCACCGGAAGCGATTTTGGCGGCGACGTTCACTCGTAAGGCAGCGGGGGAGATTCTTGAACGCATCTTGCTGACATTGGCACACGCGGCAAACGAGGCGAGTGACTGTGCGAAGCTGGCAACGGCGATCGACACGCCCGACTTGAATCAAAAGAGATGCGTCGAATTGCTGGCTCAAGTGACCCAGCGGTTGCATCGCATGCAAGTTGGGACGCTCGATAGTTTCTTCGCGAAGTTGGCGACAAGCTATTCTTTGGAACTCGGTTTGCCGCCCGGTTGGCGAATTCTCGATGACCTTGAGGCGACGCGGTTGAAGAGTGACGCGATTGAGTTACTGCTCGAATCGGATTCGGATAACGACCTCGTCAAGTTGTTACGATTGCTCACGAAAGGGGCGGCGGCTCGCAGTGTCAGTGAGTTGATTCTGGAGAACGTTAACACGTGTCACGAGATTGCGATTGAGACCTCGGCGGATGCTTGGCAACGAATTCCCTGTCCGCCGATGCCTTCGCACAATGACTTGCGACGAACTCAAAATGAATTGACCGAATTGGCCGAGCGAGTTGATAAAGGATTGCAGAAAGCGGTCGTCGCGGATCGTGATTTCGCAGATCGCGAGCAGTGGGAGGAGATGCTCAAAAAGGGAATCCTCGCGAAGCTCGTTGCAGGTGAGACGAAGTACAACCGCAAAGAACTCGATGCCGACGTGCGGCATGTCTATGACACGATTCTGGCTCAGGTTTCTGCGATTGCTCTGCATCGGTTGGCTCAGCAAACGGCGGCAACGCGAGAATTGCTCGATCGGTTTGATCGTGAATACCGCGAGTTACAACGCAAGCACGGTGGTTGTGGCTTTAGCGATGTCGCACGCGCTTTGGCCGGGCGGCGAGAGAAATCAGTCAGTGATAACGCCGAAGAGCAATCACTGACGCGGCTCGCGTTCAGGATGGATTCTCGGTTGTCACATCTACTGTTGGATGAATTTCAAGACACGTCGCCATTGCAGTGGCATGTCCTCCGACCTTTTGCAGAGCAAGTGCTTGTGAAGCAAAAGCGTTCGCAGAAAGTGGCTCAGAAGACATTGTTCGGTGAAGCAGAAACTCAGCCGTCGTTCTTCTGTGTCGGCGATACGAAGCAAGCGATTTACGGTTGGCGTGGCGGCGACGCACGCATCTTCGACACGTTGAAGAAACATCTGCCAACGGTCAAAGAAGAGACACTCGCGAAGAGTTTTCGTTCGTCACCGCCGGTGATTGACGCGGTCAACTTGGTGTTTGCAAAACTTTCGCAGCATCCGCGACTGGAGCGGTTGGCCGATCCGGTCGCGTCGTGGTGCCGACTATTTCCAACGCACTCGACGGCAAAGACGCACCTTCCCGGTTATGTGCAATTGCGAGTGGCGACGGAAGCCAACGAAGAAGAATCTCAGAGTGACGTCACGTTGCGACAGGCGGCAAGCATGATTGCCGACTTGGCACGACAGGCTCCCGGTCGTTCGATCGGAGTGCTTGCACGCAAGAACGAGGTCGTCGGGAAATTGATTTACCAATTGCAAGCACTGGGAATTCCCGCGAGCGAAGAGGGAGGTAACCCGCTGATTGATTCGGCTGCAGTGCGTTTGATTCTGTCGCTGGTCCGGATGGCCGATCATCCCGGCGACACGGTGAGCCGGTTTCATATCGCATCGTCACAACTCGGACTGGCGCTGGGATTCATGGATTATCGCGATGAGTCGGCGGCCGTCGCGCTGGCGTTGAGCGTGCGGCGTGCGTTGCTCGTTGAGGGATATGGCCCAAGCGTTTCCGTATGGGCTTCGCTGTTGGAACCACATTGCAATCGCCGTGAACGTAGTCGGCTCGAACAACTGACGGAGGTCGCATACGGCTATCAATCGTCGGCCACGTTGCGTCCGCGCGATTTTGTCGAACACGTCAATCACGTCAAAGTGGCCGATCCAAGCAGCGATCTTGTGCGTGTGATGACGGTGCATCAATCAAAAGGTTTACAGTTCGACATCGTCGTGCTGCCGGAACTTGATGCCGAATTGCTTGGCCACGAGCCAACGATCTTGGCGGGAAACACAGATCCGACCGAACCGCCGGATGCGGTTTGTCTTTATCGTCACTCGGCCATTCAACAGTTGTTGCCTCCCGCGCTGCGGCGGTTGTTTGAGCAAGATGTTGAGCGACGGACTCACGAGTCACTTTGTGTGTTGTACGTTGCGCTGACACGTGCGATTCACGGCCTCTACATGCTGATTGCTCCGACTGATAGCCCCCCCGCGAAAACGTTTGCTGGGTTGTTACGAGCTTCACTTGCCGACAACGCTGCAGCAGTGGCCGATTCGATTTTGTTCAAGACTGGCGACTCGAATTGGGCCGACATCGAAACCTCGCGAGCAACATCGACAACTCCAAACGTTTCAGGCGAGCGGGGCGGTGTCAGCCCCCCCCAAGACCGGGGGGCTGACGCCGCCCCGCTCGCCAAGTTGCGTGCATCACAAATTCGATTTGCTTCGCCACTTGCGGTATCGGTGCGTGGTTGGCTGCGTGAGGCTCCGTCGCAGAAAACGGCGGCCGGTGCGCTCCATCCGTTGGCCGAATTGTTGCAGCCGAAGTCCTCAATCGCTCTCGAACGAGGGACACTGTTCCATAAATGGTTTGAGCAAATCGAATGGCTCGATGCCGGTCGGCCTTCGGCTGAAACTTTGCTAACGGCAGCGAGCAGTCTGCGACCGCTGACGCTTGATCCGAAATCGGTCCTGCCGGAATTCTTCGCAATGCTCGACAAGCCGGCAATCACGGAAGCATTGAGCCGCAGTCATTTCAGCGTTCTGGCGGGCGAAGCAGCGTCAGGTCATTCGCACACACCACGCGTGTTGCGCGAATATCCGTTTGCTTGTCGCTTCGATCGGACTTTGATTTCGGGAGTCATTGACCGTTTGGTGTTGTGGTCCGACGCCGATCGCATCGTTGCCGCAGAGTTGCTCGATTTTAAAACTGACGCGGTTGGTGAAAGCGGAGTGTTGATTGAGTCTCGTATCAATGAATACCGGTTGCAGTTGGAGACGTATCGCCGCGCCGTCTCACGGTTGTTCGGAATTGAAGTTTCTCGCGTGACCGCGCGGTTGCTGTTCGTGAAACCGGGTATCGTTGTTCCCGCTTGACTTTGTTTTGCAGTCGGGGCACTCTGGCCGCCGAAATCACTTCGGGCCCAATCACGAAACGATGCTGGAGGTTGGTCATGCGCCATTGGAATTGGTTGTCATACGCCGTTGTTTGTGCGGGTGTCGTTGTCTCTGCCGGTTCATTGATGGCCCAGCCAGCTGACGAAGAAAAGGCGAAGGAAGAAAAAGTTCGCAAGACGGTGCTGGTTCGTTTCGATGAGAATCGCAACGATAAACTCGACACAGGCGAGGCGAAGCAAGCGCGTGCTCGGCTGAGAAATCTGTTGGAAGATAAGTCGTCTCGCGAGATCAACATCATGACGTGGCGAGATGACATCCACGATTTGTTGCGACACTTCGACCGAGACAATGACAACCATCTCACACAAGAAGAACGTGACGCTGGTGTCCGATTACTGGAGCGGATCATTCCGAAAGTGGAGACTGAGAAGTCCGACAATAGCTGGTCCGATTCGAGTCTGTCCGGGAAATCGAAGGACAAATCCGGAAGCTTGGTTTCTTCGGATGCTCAACGTAACCAGCGATTACGGCGCGGTTCCAATCGCGGCGGGATTTACAAAATTGGTACGAACGGCGGCTTTGGCAATGGGATGGGCTATACGGTTGGTGAATACGGAATGCCGTTTAGTGGCCGAGGTCATATGTTTGCAGGGGTGGGAAGCACGGGCTTCGTGTCGAACAGTAGCCTGACTGGTGGCTCGTTTGGTGCGTCAGCAAATTCCTCGGTGGGGTCATCAAGCTCATCGAAAACTGCCACTGACCAATTGCCTGGATCGGCGAACGGAGCTGGCCTCGGATCATCATCTGCCTCCAGTGGCACTGGAGTGTCGTTGGGAACTGGGCCACTGACGGACGCAACACCACGCGGGGGATCACCGAGTGCCGGACCAAGCTCTGGGGTGTTTTCGGGATCAAGTTCAAGCAGTGGTTTGGGAGCGCAACGACCAAGCTCAACGATTCCGGACGGCTTAGCCGGACCCGGTGCTGGACTGACTCCACCCAAAGGTCAAGGATCAAGTGGCCCCGCTCTGATTCCGGCCAATCCTCGGCCAAACTTTTAGGCGACGGACTGACGAGTCTGTTGCTCATTCGCCGCCTAGTCCTCAATCCAGCGACCCCACCGAGCTTGTCTCGGTGGCTCGCGGGCTTTTGCACTAGTGCCACGACCAAGAAATAACCTGCCATTAGATTTGGAGTGCGGCTTGTTGGATTTTTGTGGTGCGGGTGATGCGCCGGTGCGGTGGGCAGAACCGAGCTACGGGCTGCGATTGTGTCGGTTTGCC
>JAPLNX010000461.1 GCA_026400935.1 Planctomycetia bacterium
CTGACCACCGCCCATGCACTGGCCGTTCAATCCTCTCGCAGGTAAGACCATCAACCGGAGAGCCGGATGCGGGAAACCCGCCCGTCCGGTTCGGAGGGAGGGGCGACCGAAATCAATCGGTCGTTCCTACCCCTATCGTACATTCGGCTTCGCCGCTTTAAAATTATTTTATTGCTGTTCCGATCGGCTTGGCTTGTTGGTAGTCGCGTAGGAAATTGTCGATCTGGTCGTGGACGGCTTTGGTTTGTTGGATGATGAGGCGGTCTTCGGCGATGCGGAGCAGACCTTTGCCGCCGCTGACGTCCCAGGTGTTGGGGGCCACGAAGATCAGGATCAGACGTTCGAGGGCCTCCGCTTCGTCTTTGGATTTGGCTTTGTAGAACCGCTTTTCAACATCGTTCGCGGCTGGTTTTGCGTTGTCTTTGAGACTCTCTTTCTTGGCTTGCCGGAGTTCATGCAGCAGCAGCGCAATCTGTGTGTGGACGGAGTCGGACTGACGAATCACGAACAGTCCGCCGGGCAATTCGGTCAGTGTTCCTCCTTCGCCATCGGTATCATTCCAAGGTCCGCCAGCGCTCTCTTGAAACAATTGGATCAACGGCTGCACGTCCTCTTCGGAGCGAACTAAGTCGGCGATGTCGTAGACCACAGTCAGATAGAACTTCTCCGCTCGCTCTGGAGTAGTGATGCGAATGGCTCCCTCATCAATAACCGCGATTAATGCTGCTGGCTTCAACGCGATTTGTAATGCTTGATGTGCCGGGTATTGGCCTTCCAGAAGACTCAGTTCAATGGACTCGGAAATGTTGGCACTTGCCAGTGCGGCATGGTCAACGACGATCTCAAGATCAGTCTGCGTCACTAACGTTTTGACGAACTCATTCAACGGAGTGAGCATCAACTTCAATTTCAGTTCACGACGCAGTCCCTTTTGTGCGGCTAAAAAACGCTGAGCCTCAACAGGTGGCATGACCAATAGCGAGGGTGAACCCGGTTCGCGAGCAAGCGCGGCTTCGACCGCCTTCAAGAGATCCCCGATTTGTTCGTGAGCGTGATAGGTATGCCGGACAACCAACATCTCGCCGAATAGAGACAGTGTCCCGCCTTCGCCATCGACGTCTCGCCACGGGGCGTCGATCTCTTCCTGTAGCACACGGACGATGTGGTGCGGTTCGTCACTAGGCGTGGGGACAGAAAATCCTCCGCTCGGATGCCCATTGGGACTAAGCATTCCAGCGGAGGTGGCTGAACCCTGTGGTAACAGTCGCTTGCTCTCCAATTGTCGCAAGCGGCCGAGGCGATAGACCCGCGTCTCGCGCGGAATCGTCTGGATCGTGGTAACAACGATGTCTCCTTGACGAATGGTCCAAGCTAAGTCTGCCGCCTGTATTGCAAGGTTGAGCACATGCGATAGCGGTCGGCCAGATGCAGACAGGGTGATCGGATTTGAGGTTTGGCTGAGTTCGATCGCGTTGTGGTCGATCCGAATGCGGGCCTTGTGCTGGTCTGCGAGGTAATGGATCACCTCTTCCAACTTGGCTTCGACGAAGTCGGCATCGGTGGGCAATCGCAACCAGGCTTCGGCCTCTTCTCGCAAACGGCGATTTGACAGTTCGGATTCGACGGTCGCCTCCATTGAAAGCGCCGCTTCGTTGGCAGGGTTGGGATTGGGTTTCGCGGGAGCCTTGGGTTCGTCTGCTCGACAGACAGCGAAGAGCGACAGACTGAAGACCATGCCGAGCCAATGGGATCGTTGAAAGATCACGGCGTACTCCTGATGTGAGCGATGAAGGAAATCGCGAGACGTGTGGCACGTCAGCAGACTACCGATGAACGGCAAGACTTTCACGGGACAATGAAAACCTCGGCATTCAGAGTGTGCATTTTAGGGGCATCACTCTCCAGACTGTTTGACTGACGGGAGGTTCGAGTCATTCGTTTTTTGAAACGCAGAGGACACTTGGGAATCTCCCTTGAGGTGGCGGAGCCACAACCAAACTAACCCGAAGCGTGAGCTTTGAAGTTGCGCTATTTATTTGGCGTTTTTCAGCCATAAAACGCGGTTTTTCTGAAATGGCTTGCACAAAAATCTGTTGCCTGGGGTACTAAAAACTCAAAAACACCCGGTTTTTCACATATTTGTCACTTGGAAATAGCGCAACTTCAAAGAGCGTGAGCGAGGGCGAGCGTTTCAAGTGATTCCGGATTCATCGCGTTGTGAAGCGTTCGCCCTCGTTCACGCTTCGGGTTAGTGTGTCGATCTCTTCTGAATCCGCTCACCAAAACAAGATTCTCAACGTTTGCAGAGCAGAGTGCGCGGAGAAATCTCAGCGTCCTCTGCGTTGAACTCAATGATCTCAGCGTTTCAAAAGCATTTTCAACAGCGTTCCAAATCCGGTTCGGACTCCGCTAAGAAATGCCGTCGCACCCGTTATTCGCTTTGCGAACGGCGATCCGGCAGCGATACACTCCGGCCACATTTCGGCTACCTCTAGACCTCAATTCAACGCCCCGATCGAGCTTGTCTCGGTGGGGTTGGTAGACATCGCTTGTTTGAGGGCTAGACATACATTGAAGCCAAGTTCTTTGGAGATTCGCCATGTCGTTTGCAATGCAGCGAAAAATGTTAGGCGTGTGCTTCCTATTGCTGATTGGCTTTTGGAACGAGTCTGTATTGGCTTGGCAGTTCGGTAGCACCGGCCCGAATGTTGATGAACCGGTTCCACGTAAGATCGCTCGCAACCAGCCTCGCGATGTGAGCGTGCCGCTTGAAACGCGAGTGGCTCAGGAGAAAGAAGGACGCGAGTTGTTCGCTCGCGACTGGAGCCGCCCGGAATCAAAACCGGCTCCCAACGGAGACGGCTTAGGGCCGATGTACAACGACGTCTCGTGTGTCGCATGTCATGCGCAGGGAGGAACCGGAGGCGGGGGCGACAATTCCAAAAACGTCCGACTGCTGCACTTGGTTGGGACCAACGGCGTGGCACTGCATTCGACGAAGGCGAGCGCGTCGGTCGAGAAAGCTCGGCAGCAAGTTCATCCTGATTTTGGCGGCGGGTTCGGTGGCGACGCGACTTCGATCGTGCTGCATCGACATGAGCGAAATCAGACTGGCGAACTCAACGACTATCAAACTTGGTTGGCAAAGCGGCTGCCGCAGGAATTGCTTGACCCAACAACTCATCTTCCGCTGCCGTTATCACAAGGACCACCGACAGTCAGTCCGCTGGAGTCTGCTCCGCGCACTTTCCGTTCGGCGGGTTTGCTGACGCGAGTGACCGAACGCAATACGCCCGCGCTGTTCGGAGCCGGTTTGATCAATTCGATCCCCGACGCGGCAATCATCGAACAGGCCGAACGTCAGAAGAAACATCATGCCCCATTCATCACCGGACGAATTCCACAAAATCCGCGCGGCGAGATCGGTCGGTTCGGTTGGCGTGGACAGGTCGCGACTCTGTCGGAGTTTGTCTTGGCCGCGTGCTCGGTGGAACTGGGCTTGGAAGTGCCGGGACATTCGCAAGCCCGTCCCGTGATGGCTCGCAAAGAACTGCTCGCTCAAGAGGCGAAAGACCAAGCCGCCACAGGGGGAAGGAAACCTCGACCGTTTGATTTGACTGACGAGCAATGCAACTCGCTAACGACTTACGTCGCCAGTTTGTCCGCGCCTCAGTCAGCTCGTGCGTCCGGCCTGAATCAAGCCAAGTCAGTTCAACGAGGCACGGTCGCGTTCGAGAAGATTGGTTGCGCAGTATGTCACGTTCCGGATGTCGGTCCCGTCGCCGGACTCTATAGCTACTGCTGTTGCATGACATGGGATCGAACTTGTCGGACCCGGCTCCCGCGATTCCCGAACTCAATGAACGCACCATTCCGGGTGGGAGCGGAAGCGCATACGGCGGCCCGATTCTGCAAATGGAGTTGGTCAAGAACAGTACGACCAACATTCATCAGGAATGGCGGACGCCACCACTTTGGGGCGTCGCGAGTTCCGCTCCGTATTTGCACGACGGCCGTGCCGCGACTTTGGAACAAGCCATTCAATGGCACGGCGGTGAAGGGCAACGCGCGGCGGAAGCGTTCCGCTCGCTCAAGCCCGATGAGCGTGTCGATCTGCTTCAATTTTTGAATAGCCTCACCGCGCCCGGCAACGACCAAGTTGTCATGCCGGCCCGCTTCGAACGACGCAACGTTGGGGGAAACCTTGGCGGAGGCGGTGGTGGGTTCTTCTGACCCATCGAGGTTGCAAACTTAATCCGTGACTTCGCGCAATGATCATCATTCCGATCAACACCGACGCACCGATTTACCACTGGCCGTGGATGACGCTGGTGTTGATTGTGGCGAACTGTGCCTGCTTTTATGCGACAGGCTTCGGTGCCGAGCCAGAAGGTTGGGTCTTGCAGTTCGGTCATGGGCTGCATCCGGTCGAATGGGTGACGTACAACTTTTTTCATTTCGGTTGGCTGCACCTGATCGGCAACATGATCTTCTTGTGGGGATTCGGCATCATCGTCGAAGGGAAGATCGGTTGGTGGCGATACCTGTTGGTCTATCTGTTGATCGGCGTGTTGGGTGGAGTGTTGATCCAGACGGCAATGCTTCGGCACGGCAACCCGCTGAGTCTCGGTGGCGGGGGTGCCTCGCTGGTGATCTTTGGGTTGTTGGCGATGTGTGTCGTGTGGGCTCCGAGAAATGAATTGGAGCTGCTGATTTTCGCTCCAACGTTTATGTCGTTTCGCGTTATCACGTATGAGGTCACGATCCTGACGTACGGGTTTTGGTACGTCGCGATGCAGGTGCTCAGCGTATGGTGGAACAAATTTTCGATGGGAGGAACGGCAGGGCACCTGATCGGCGCGGTGTGGGGGTTCGGTATCGCGCTGATGATGCTCAAACTGCATTGGATCGACTGCGAAAACTGGGATTTGCTCGCCGTGCGAAATGGAACCTACGGCAAGCCAGTCGGCTTTCGAGATTGGGGCGATGAAATCCGCGTCACTCACAAGCCCGGTACTCATGGCGAAGAAGAGGCCCCTGTTCCGACCAAAGTCCCTAAAAAGCAAAAGGCGTTTCGTCCGTCGATTTACATTTCCGAAAAGCCGAACCAGTCCAAACGGAAAGCTAAAACCGACGATGATTTCGGCAAGCCATTGGGCGATTAATCTTCAAGCAAACGCCCCACCGAGCTTGTCTCGGTGGCTCGCGGGCGTTTGCACTACGCGACGCAGCACTTCACGTGAAAACGGTCGTAGTGCATAAGCCCGAATCCACCGAGGCAAGCTCGGTGGGGGTCGATGAACATCGCTTGTTGAGGAGCAATTGAGCTTGATGTTGTTGATCGAACGGACCGCCAAGTCACTTCGACGGATTCAATTCCGCCGGGAGCTCTGTCAACGGAGTGAGTTCCAAGATGTCGGTCTGATACCACTGCTTCTTGTTAAGCGTTCCGTCGGCTCGATTGGCGAAGCGGTAGCCGGTGACGTGTGAAGGGTACTCGTTGCCGGCGGTGGTTTTCTTCCATTCGCTGAAGAGATGCCGCGTGTCGGTGTAGTCGATTGCGATGAGGCGTTTGCTCTCTTTGTCGAACCACAGGTCGATCGGCTCTTTGACCGATTCAGAAACTCGCAGTCCGAACGCTGGTTTATCGGCGACTGTCGAGTCGGCGATGTCCGCGATCTTGGATTTGGGGTCGAGCAGAATTCGGAGGCTCCAGGCCCAGCACAAGACGCGGACTTTGTCTTTGTCACGCTTGCTGTTGCCCACCCACCAATCGCCAGAGACCTGCACGACCGAAGTTCGGTTCTCCTTCGTTTCCGCTGTCGGGGGTTCTGCGGGAGTGTCCGTGATGAGGACTCGTTCGCGAAACCGAAACAGCTTCAGCAGCTTCTCTTCGCCCCCAGCAGTCTTCACGACTTGCTCAACCAACTTCTTGGCAGTTGCCTCATCGGCAAAGTTGGTATCGACGTGAGTGAAAAACACCGCCAACAAGGTCAGAAAACAAACCACAAAAAAAAACCGTTGAGTTCGCATGATGAGTCCTATTTCTTCAGATACGTACCGAGTTCTTCTGCCGTCAGTCGGACTGATGCACCATCTTTTGGAACTTCGATTTTCGCAGTCCACAGAATGCTGTTGATGAGAAACCGACGATAGCCTTCTTCCGCCAAACTGTTGTGAAGATGAGTGCCAGTAAACGTGAAGGATCGGCCACCGTTCGCTCGTTCGTAAAGCCATGCGACGATCGAGTCGTCGTTGAGTTCTTGATTGGCCGCTTTCGGAGAGACAGTGCGAAGCAGCGGCGTCACTCCCTGCATCTTTGGGACGAAGTGGAGTTTGTAGAGCCAACCGTCATCGATCTTGAACGGCGTCACGCCACGACTGACGGGATGCTCGGCGAACTTTGAAAACTCCGAGACCCAGTGTGCTCGCTGCGAATGTCCTTTTTCAAATGCGCCACCCATCCAATTGCGGGCTCGATCGCCAAGTTCTTTGGGATAGTCAATCAATTGATGCAGATGGACCAAGCCCGCTCCGTCATCGGCGAGCTTCTGCACTTGAGCCATGCGGTCGCCCGTGAGCAGACCGTGCTTGTCGCCGCCATCGAACAGCAACACGACCGCTTTCGCTCCGGCCAACGTCTCTGGCTTCTTTGGCCAATCGAGTGTCAGCACCGGAAAGATTCCCGGAGTTTGCTTCAGCAGATCGGCCAGCACCGCGCATCCCGCAACGTATTCGTGCTCACCCGGTTTGAAGACGTTCGATCCCGCAACCAACACGATCTTGGTCAGCTCGGAATCGGTCGGCAGGACTTCAATTTGATCGGCCGATGGGAACTTGGAACCGGGTTCGGCGGCGGGCGTCTGTGATAATGCGACTGCGATGAGCAGCAACGAGAGCGAGATCGCGGTGATGAGGCGAGGTGCGGGCATCAAAATGTCCTTTGTGAAAACTTTGGAGTCCGGTGTCCGAATACAGTAACCCGAAGCGCCAGCGAGGGCGAACGCTTCACGTAACTCCGCGTTCGGAGCGTTTTGTAGCCGAAGTCGTGAGACTTCGGACGTAGCGCGATCGACGTCCGAAATCTCACGATTTCGGCGACTCCAAGCTCGGAGTTATGTGAAGCGCTCACCCTCGCTGACGCTTCGGGTTACTTGGCGGAACCGATCGAGAAACAAGTAGACCACCGGGGTCGTGTAGAGCGTCAAGACTTGGCTGAAGATCAAGCCGCCGACGATGGCGATGCCGAGCGGTTGACGCAGTTCCGCTCCGTCGCCGGTTCCCAGCGCGAGCGGCAGGCCGCCGAGAAGTGCGGCGAGAGTCGTCATCGTGATCGGGCGGAAGCGTAAGACGCACGCTTCGAAGATCGCGTCTTCCGGGGACTTGCCGTGACGGCGTTCGGCTTCGAGGGCGAAGTCGATCATCATGATCGCGTTCTTCTTGACGATGCCAATCAGCAACAAGATACCGATCAAGGCCATCACGTTGAGTTCCGTGCGGCAGATCATCAAGGCCAGCAACGCACCGACGCCGGCGGACGGGAGCGTCGAGAGGATCGTCAGCGGGTGGATGTAACTTTCATACAAGATCCCCAGCACGATGTAGACCGTCACCAGCGCGGCGAGGATCAGTAGCGGCTGGTTGCTGAGCGAGGCGAGAAAGGCTTGCGCCGTTCCTTGGAAGCGGCCTTGAATGTTTTCGGGAAGACCGAGTTCGCGCGTGAGTCCTTCAACCAGCGGCACGACTTCGCCGAGCGACATTCCCGGCACGAGATTGAACGAGATCGTCACCGACGGAAACTGGCCCGAATGATTGGCCGCCAGCGCGACGTTGATCGAGCTCTGCCGATGCAGAGTGGTCAGCGGGATCTGCGCGTTGTTGCGGCCGCGGATGAAGATGTGCCGCAGCGAATCGGGGTTCTGCGAGAACTCCGGTTCGACCTGCATCACGACGTGGTATTGATTGAGCGATTCGTACAACGTCGAGACTTGCCGTTGCCCGAAGGCGTCGTAAAGCGTGTTGTCGATCGCGGCGAGCGTGATGCCGAGCCGCGCGGCGGTCGCTCGGTCGATATTCAATCGCGTCTGCAAGCCGCGGTTTTGTTGGTCGCTGTTGACGTCGGCGAGGCCGGGAAGTTTTCGCATTTCGCGGAGCAGCTTCGTGCTCCACTGACCGAGTTCTTCGAGGTTGTCGCCGCGCAGCGTGTATTGGTACTGCGAACTGCTGGCTCGACCGCCGATGCGGAGATCTTGCACCGCTTGCAGGTACAAGTTGGCTCCGGGAAGTTTCGAGACTCGGCCGCGGATGCGGCCGATGACTTCGTCCGCTCGCAGCTTGCGTTCTTTCAGCGGCTTCAGAGCGACGAACATCCGGCCGGAATTCGACGCTCCGCCCGCTTCGCGCGAGCCGCCGGTAAACGCGGTGACTCCCGCGACCGCCGGGTCTTCGCTGACGGCGGCGGCGAACTGCTTCAGCAATCGAGTCATCGCCTGTGACGACGTGTCTTGATCGGCCTGAAGGCTGCCCGTCACGCGACCGGTATCTTGCTGCGGAAAAAAACCTTTCGGCACGATCACGTAGAGATAGACCGTCAGCCCGATCGTCGAGAGCGTGATCAGCAGCGTGATGATCTGATGCCGCAACACCACGAGCAGCGACCGCGTGTAGACGTGCAGCACGAACTCAAACAACCGCTCGCTGAATCGGTACAGCGTGCCGTGACGCTGACCGCCGTGCGGTTTCAATAAGAACGCGCACATCATCGGCGTCGTCGTCAGCGACACGAGCAGCGAGACGATAATCGACACCGACAACGTCACCGCGAACTCGCGAAACAACCGCCCGACAATGCCGCTCATCAACAGAATCGGAATGAAAACGGCGATCAACGAAACGCTGATCGACAACACGGTGAAGCCGATTTCCTTCGCCCCCAGCAGCGAGGCCTCCCGCGGCGACATCCCCGCTTCGATGTGCCGAGAAATGTTTTCGACGACGACGATCGCATCATCGACGACGAACCCGGTCGCGATCGTCAACGCCATCAACGAAAGGTTGTCGATGCTGTAATCGAACAGGTACATCACGCCGAACGTCGAGATCAACGACACCGGCACCGCCACGCTGGGGATCAAGGTCGCTCGCAGATCGCGCAGAAACAAGAACACGACGAGGATCACGAGGCCGACCGAAATCATCAGCGTGAATTGCACCTCACGCAGCGACGCGCGGATCGTCCCCGTCCGGTCCATCACCGCGCGGAGCGTCATATCGGCGGGGATTTGTGCTCCCAACTGCGGCAGCAATTCTTTGATCCGATCGACTGTCGCAATGATGTTCGCACCGGGCTGCCGGAAGATCATCAGCGTGATCGACGGCATTCCGTCCGAGAGTCCGAACGCGCGAATGTCTTCCACGGAATCGGTCACGCTGGCGACATCCTTCAAGCGGATCGGCGCGCCGTTGCGATAGGCCACGAACAGCGGCTCGTACTCGCGCGCAGTCATGAGTTGGTCGGTCGCGCTGATCGACCACGTGTGCGACTCGTCGGCGATTTGACCTTTCGGGCGATTCGTGTTCGCCGCACCGAGTACCGCTCGCACATCTTCCAGTCCGAGGCTGTAGTGATTCAGGATCGTCGGATTGACGTCGACTCTCACGGCCGGGGGCGAGCCGCCGCCGACGCTCACTTGCCCGACTCCTTGAACTTGTGCCAGCCGCTGCTGCAAGATCGTCGCGGCAACGTCGTACATCGCCGCCTTCGTGTAGTTCTCCGACGTGATCGCCAAAATCATGATCGGCGCGTCGGCCGGATTGACCTTGCGATACGACGGATTGTTCGGAAGGTTCGCGGGGAGTTGACCTCGCGCCGCGTTGATCGCCGCCTGCACGTCGCGCGACGCGGCGTTGATATCGCGATCGAGATCGAATTGCAGTGTGATCGACGTCGAGCCCAGCGAACTGGCCGAGGTCATCTCGGCCACACCAGCGATCCGCCCGAATTGCCGCTCGAGCGGCGTCGCGACGGCGGAGGCCATCGTTTCCGGATTCGCACCCGGCAGCGAGGCACTCACTTGAATCGTCGGGAAATCGACTTGAGGCAACGGCGACACCGGCAACAATCCGTAACCGAGTGCGCCGGCCAACGTGATCGCGATCGTGAGCAGAGTCGTTCCGACAGGTCGGTGAATGAAAGGAGTTGAGAGGCTCATATCGCCTCCCCATGCCGACGACTCCTCCAGACCCCACCGAGCTTGCCTCGGTGGTTTTCAGGCTTCTGCACTACGGCGATTGAGATTTCGCATGAATCGCTGCGTAGTGCAAAAGCCCGATTCCACCGAGGCAAGCTCGGTGGGGTCTGGCTGACATTGTTTGAATAACGACGAAACCGTGCCGAGGGAGTCATTGAACCTCCTCATCTAGCGTGGGCTTCGCGCGGAAACGTCCCGCCAAACGATCGAACCACAAATAGATCACCGGCGTCGTGTAAAGCGTCAGCAGTTGGCTGAAGAGCAAACCGCCGATGATCGTGATCCCCAGCGGCCGGCGGAGTTCCGAGCCGGTTCCCGTGCCCATCGCCAGCGGCACGGCACCGAGCAGCGCGGCGAGCGTCGTCATCATGATCGGGCGGAAGCGGAGCAGGCACGCGGTGTAGATCGCTTCGCGCGGCGACAGGCCGTCGTTGCGTTGCGCGTCGAGCGCGAAGTCGATCATCATGATCGCATTCTTCTTCACGATGCCGATCAGCAAGATGATCCCGATCAAGGCGATGACGCTCAGGTCCGTTTGGCAGATGAGCAACGCGACCAGCGCGCCGACACCGGCTGACGGCAGCGTCGAGAGGATCGTGATCGGGTGGATGTAACTTTCGTAAAGCACTCCCAGCACGATGTAGACGGTGACCAGCGCGGCCAGAATCAACCACGGAGTGTTCTTGAGCGAAGCGAGAAACGCTTCGGCGGTCCCCTGAAATCCAGCGGCAATGCTGCGCGGGAGTTGCAGTTCGTTCTTCGCAGCGGCGATCGCCTCGACCGCTTCGCCCAACGAAACGCCGGGGGCCAAGTTGAACGAGACGGTGACGACGGGGAACTGACCTTGATGGTTGATCGACAGCGGCGTCTTTCGCTCTTCGATCCGCGTGAAGGTGCTCAGCGGCACCGGGCCGCTGCCGGGGACGCGGATGTAAATCTCGGTGAGATCGTGCGGCTGATTGCGGAAGTCGGGCTTCACTTCGAGCACCAGTCGGTACTGATTCAGTTGCGTGAACATGATCGAGATCTGCCGCTGTCCGAAGGCGTCGTACAGCGCGTCGTCGATCATTTGCGGTGTGACACCGAGCCGCGAGGCCGTGTCGCGGTCGATGACGACGTGAGCCTGCAAGCCGTCGTTTTGCTGATCGCTGGCAACGTCGCGCAACTGCGGCAGCGTTTGCAATGCCGCGACGAAGCGCGGAGCCCATTCGCCCAGTTCTTTCGCGTCGGGATCTTCGAGGCTGTATTGATACTGCGTCCGGCTGACTCGCGTTTCGACGGTCAAATCCTGCACCGGCTGCATGAAGAGCGTGATCCCGGCGACCTCGGCGAGACGCGGTTGCAAGCGGCGAATCACCTCGGTGGCGGGCATCTTGCGTTCGGCCAGCGGCTTCAAATTGATCTGAATGCGACCGCTGTTGAGCGTCGTGTTGGTCCCGTCGATGCCGATGAAGCTCGACAGACTTTCGACCGCCGGGTCAGTCAGGATCGCGCGGTTGAGTTCCTGTTGCAGGCGAGTCATTGCTTGGAACGACGTGCTCTGCGGCGCTTCGGAAATGCCGAGGATCACGCCGGTGTCTTGCACCGGAAAGAAACCTTTCGGCACGACGTGATACAGCTCGACGGTTGCGACCAGCGTCACGACCGCGACGATCAGCGTCAGCGTTTGATGTCGCAGCACCCACGTCAGCGTCTTGCCGTACAGACCGATGATCGCCTCGAAGGCCGCTTCCGACGCGCGATACATCCAGCCGTGTTGCGACGGCGGCGTGTGCCGCAGCAGCTTCGCGCACATCATCGGCGTCAGCGTCAGCGAGACGATCGCCGAGACCAGAATCGTGACGCTCAGCGTGACGGCGAACTCGCGGAACAGGCGGCCGACGATGTCCCCCATGAACAGCAGCGGGATCAACACGGCGATCAGCGAGACGCTCAACGAGACGATCGTGAAGCCGACCTGCTTCGAGCCCTTGAACGCCGCTTCGAGCGGCGATTCTCCCTCTTCGATGTAACGCATGATGTTTTCGATCATCACGATCGCGTCATCGACGACGAAGCCGGTCGAGATCGTCAGGGCCATCAACGTCAGGTTGTTGAGGCTGTAATCCAGCAAGTACATCACGGCGAACGTGCCGATCAGCGACAGCGGCACGGCCACGCTGGGAATGATCGTCGCCGCCAGATTGCGTAAGAACAGAAACATGACCATCACGACGAGCGCGACAGTCAGCAGCAATTCGTGTTGCACATCGGCGACCGATGCTCGGATCGTGACGGTGCGGTCGGTCAGAATGTCGATCGAGACGGCGGCAGGAAGCGAGTCCTTCAATTGCGGCAGCAACGCCTTCACGCGATCGACCACCTCGATGATGTTCGCACCCGGCTGCCGCTGAATGTTGAGGATCACGGCGGGAGTCTCATTCATCCACGCCGCTTGCCGATCGTTCTCGACGCCGTCGAGCACATCGGCGACGTCCGCCAGCGTCACCGGCGAACCGTTGCGGTAGGCGACGATCAATTGGCGATACTGGTCGCTCGTGAAAAGTTGGTCGTTCGCCCCGATCGTGTAGGCTTGGCGGCTGCCGTCGAAACTCCCTTTCGCTTGATTGACGTTCGCCTGAGAGATCGCGACGCGGACGTCTTCGAGATTCAAGCCGAGCGACGACAGCGCGGTCGGATTCGCTTGAATGCGGATCGCCGGTTTCTGACCGCCGCTGATGCTGACCATGCCGACCCCCGCGAGCTGCGAGATCTTTTGAGCGAGTCGCGTGTCGGCCAAATCCTCGACCTTCGACAGCGGCAGTGTCTCGGACGAGAGGGCCAGCGTGAGGATTGGCGCGTCGGCGGGGTTTGTCTTCGTGTAGATCGGCGGGTTCGGCAGATCGCGCGGCAGAAAGCTCGAACCGACATTGATCGCGGCTTGCACCTGTTGCGCGGCGATGTCGATGTCCAATTCCAAACTGAACCGCAGCGTGATGACCGAGCAACCTTCGGAACTGGTCGAGGTCATCTGCGTCAGACCGGGGACTTGTCCGAACTGCCGTTCCAGCGGAGCGGTGACCGACGAGGCCATCACATCGGGACCGGCTCCGGGATACAGCGTGATGACTTGGATCGTCGGATAATCGACCTGCGGCAACGCCGAAACCGGCAACTGCCGATAGGCGATCAGTCCGGCCAGCAAGATCGCAACCATGAACAGGACTGTCGCGACCGGCCTGACAATGAATGGCCGGGAAGGATTCATCGCGAGCCCTTCTTATCGTCTGCGCTAACGCTGATCAGCCGGAACGCGCTAGCGTCCGGTTCCGCGCTGGTTCGGCGTCCGAACCGGACGCTAGCGCGTTCCGGCTGATCGACCTGAGCATCTTTGGGCGTCAGCTCTCGCGCAGGAACCTTTGACGCAAACCCCGCCGAGCTTGCCTCGGTGGTTTTTCGGGCCTTTGCACTACGCAGAAG
>JAPLNX010000064.1 GCA_026400935.1 Planctomycetia bacterium
GGACGCTCGACACGGCTCGAATCGTCGCAGTATTCCGATCGTTTTGTAGCACTCGGCTCGTCACGCGGAGCGGTGACGGCTACGTACCTGCGGCTTCGCCGCTCGATAATTTGCGATGATTCTTTCCGGATAGCCTCTCAGTCAACGGATCTCATTGGCGTCCTGCAGCGGCACTGGCGCGCTCGTACTTTGTCCGTTCAGGCGATAGCTTTTCCGCCGTTTTGAAATCACACCCTTTCTAGTCTGCTGCTGTCGAAGGAATCACTTATGAGTCGCCCGGTTAATGTCGCAATGATTGGTCTTGGTTTTGGTGCGGAGTTCATTCCGATTTATCAGGCGCTACCGGATGCCAATGTCTATGCTCTTTGCCAACGGAATAAAGAGAAGCTCGACAAGGTTGGAGATCAGTTCGGAATCGGCAAGCGATACACGGAATACAGCGACGTGCTGAAAGATCCGAACGTCGATTTCGTGCATATCAACAGTCCGATTTCCGAACACGCTTGGATGTCGATGGAGGCTTTGAAGGCAGGCAAGCACGTGATGTGTACGGTGCCGATGGCGACCAACGTCGAAGACTGCCGGAAAATTTGCGAACTCGTGAAATCAACCGGCCTCAAATACATGATGGCCGAGACCGTCGTTTACAGCCGCGAATTTCTCTTCATTAAAGAGATGTATCAGAAGGGCGAACTTGGAAAGATTCAGCACCTCGCAGCATCGCACCCGCAAGACATGGATGGCTGGCCCGACTATTGGCAGAAGATGATTCCGATGCACTACGCAACGCACGTCGTCAGTCCTTGCTTGGGGCTGTTGAACGGTCGAGCCGAATACGTTTCGTGTTTTGGATCGGGAACAGTGCGAGATGACATCGCTCAAAAGAGCGGCAACAAGTTTGCAGTCGAATCGTGTCACATCAAGGTGAAGGACAGCGACGTCACCGCTCACATTTGGAGATTTCTTTACGACGTCGCTCGCCAATACCGCGAGAGTTTCGATGTCTATGGGACGAAGCGATCGTTTGAATGGACGCTCATTGAACATGAACCGCACGTTATCCACACGGCCAAGAAGCCAGAGCCTGAGATTCCAGAAAAGGTGACGGTCCCGGATTTCGCTCACCTGCTACCTGAGCCGATTCGGAAATTCACTCAGCCAGCCGAGATTCACGACTCCGAACACCTCTCGTTCATCCAAGGGGGCGGTCACGGCGGTTCGCACCCGCACTTGGTCAACGAATTCGTCTCGGCGTTGCGTGACAACCGCGATCCGTGGCCGAACGCGACCTTGTCCGCCAACTGGACCTGCGTCGGAATCCTGGCTCACGAGTCCGCCCTCAAGGGTGGCGAGGTCGTGAAGCTGCCAGCGTTCACGTTGGAGTAACTACCGATTGGGGTTCTCAGCCAATCGGACGGCCCTTTGTTCAAAGTTGATCTCCAACTTGGAGCATTGGGCCGTCCTTATGAACGGTTTTGAAATCCCCTTCTTGGCTGGCTTGAGGCGCTCAGCCAAGAAGGGCCTTTTCATGTGCCACGTAACGAATTCTCGCAGTGGGGCAGGTACTGCATGATGGGAACGAGATCGCAGAAACGCTACAAGAATATCCGTTGGAGCTTCCCGATGGGGTCAACGGCAGCGGCCCGAATTCGTTCTTCTGGAACTCTCCCCGACATTCTCGACGAGGCATGTATGTGTCATTCGGGGTCCCGACAACCCTATGGCATCACCAAGAAAGCCTGATGGAGCAAACTCGATTGCAACTGCAATCAGTACCGCAGTGGAGTTCCGCCGAAACCACCCCGAAGCGAACCTACTTCGGCCTCACCACTCAAACGCCAAACCTCGTTGAGTTGGGTGTCGCCAAAGCGCAGGAGCTTGCCAGTTCGCATATCGTTATGGGGAAGTGGTAGTAGTTATGCAAAACGCAGCACAGGTGGCTCACCAGTGCTGCCTAGAGTTTGCCGGCGAACAAATCGCGTCCAATTAACCAATTAAGAGGCACGCGGACAGAGTGTGAATTCCAAGCCGAGGGCTTTGGCCGTTTGATCAATAAGCGTCTCCTTTGTTTCCTCCACATGCATTGTGACCGTTGGTCCGTCCAGCCTGTCTACGTCACTGGCCTTGGGGTGTGTCGAAAGGGATCCCGAACTCCCTCGCGAAAATCTTCGCGAACCCGCTTGGGACACGCATGTCGCCTGAGGCACCTAACCCAGTCCAGATTGCAAGTTCATTGTCTATGAGTACGTGTTCGCTGTGGCCGCATGAAAAGTCAAATTTGATGTTTACACTGCTAGACCAACCAGCCGGAGTCTCCTGCTCTGATTTTTTAGAGGAAAACGCATCGTACAGCTTCTTTACCGCGATCGCGTCTTCGATGGTGATAGGTGGTCGAGGCTCACATGGCATATCGTCCCTTTCGAGAACTTCGTGCCACGAGATAGTGGCTCGTACGCATTCGATATGACGCTCAAGGTGGCAAGAATAGAAAAACGCTGCAACGACCAGCAGGATCACAATTGCCCCCAATAGTCGAGTACGTATCGTTCCAATCATCTCCTCACCTCATGAGACCTAGTTTGCATTTCCATTCATATCCAGCACCCATTCGTTTTGCGCGTTCATGCCGAATCGACACTTCTTGGTTGGTGCAACAATCACCATGTCGTTCTTGGCAAGGCTCTCGATGAGTTCAGGAAAGGCAAAGGGATAGGTCTAATTAAATCATCTACCCTCTTTTCCTGATCTGATGAAGCCACCTACCTCGTAGATCGCGCTCTTCATCGCATGGACGACAACAGCGTCCACATCCCCAACGCCACCGGTCCTGCAAGCAGCAAGCTGTCCATCAAATCCAGCAGTCCGCCGAAACCTGGCAGCAAGATGGGAGCGTCTTTGGCACCGACATCGCGTTTGATGAGTGATTCGGCCAGATCGCCGACCAAACCGGTGAATCCGACTACCACACCAAACAGAGCCGCGTTCACAACGTTCCACGCGAGCCAGCGTGTGGAAATCATTGGCCCCAGCCAACAGAGCCAGGCAACCGCAGCCAAGCCTGCTGTCGCGACGTGACCAACTCCGCCGGACCACGTCTTACCGGGGCTGAGCTTCGGGGTCATCTTTGCGCCGCCAATAAGCCGCCCGAAGGTGTAAGCGCCGACGTCCCCCATCTTCGTGGCAACCACCATTGCTCCGAGTGCGAAATAACCTTCGCCCTTGCCGACCCAACGCAACTGACAAGTCATCGCCAACAACACACCGAGATACGCCACGCAGAAGAATTCGATTCCCAGCGTTCCAATATTGGTCCCGGCATTTGGTTGCGCGGAATTCGTATCGTGTCCGTCGTCGTGAATCGGAAAGCGAAAAACGGCATTCATCAGCAACAGCACGGCAGTGATGCCAAACACTCCAAAAAGACTTCCAAGCCGCGACTCAATCCAAATGGATTGCCATTGCTCCCAAGGCAGGTGTGCCGCCCAAGTCAAAAGAATCATCAACCAAGATCCGAGGCCACAGAGGACCATATTCGGCCGAAAGCCTGCAATACGAGTGAGCGTCACGAATTCCCAAACGCAGCGAGCGGAGATGAGCATCACCAGCATAAACAGCACGGGAGCGCTGTCCCCGCAATGTTGATCCCACACAAACAGGCCGATCGTTGATGGAATCAAGATCGCAGACATCAACAATCGCAGGTGCAGCATGTTGGGTTATCTCGACAATCCACCGAAGCGACGTTCGCGAGCTGAGTAATCTCGCAAGGCTTCGTGTAAGTCAGCAGGACGAAACTCTGGCCAGCATTTCGACGTCACCCAAAACTCGGCGTAACTAGCCTGCCAGAGCAGGTAGTTACTCATTCGCATTTCGCCTGCCGTCCGAATGACCAAATCGGGATCGGGCATTCCCGCAGTATCGAGATGGTCCGCGATCGTCGCTTCTGTGACCGACTCGACTTCCAACGAACCATTACTTAACCGAACCGCCATGCGTCGAAAGGCATCGACCAATTCTTGCCGACCACCGTAATTCACAGCCAAGCACAACCGAGTTCCTTTGTTGTTGCGGCTGAGTTCGACCGTCTTGGCCACTTCACGCAGGATGCCGTCCGAAAGACCCTCGCGGCGACCAATCATGGCGAATCGCAAATCTTGACGCAGAATCTCGGAACGTTCTTCGACGAGATACTGTTCTAGTAACCGCATCAGCATGTCGAGTTCACGCGGTGGACGCTTCCAGTTTTCACTCGATAGGCAATACAGCGTGAGTTGATCGATGCCGAGTTCAGCACATTCTTCAATCGTATCCCGAACCGACCGCACGCCTCGGCGATGCCCTTCAATGCGAGGGAATCCCCGCGATTTCGCCCAGCGACCATTCCCGTCCATGATGATTGCGATGTGTTTCGGCAACTTCTCCGACGACAACTCCAAAGCGGTCAACCGGCGAGCGGCTTTCACAGGGTCAAAGGGCACGGGGGTCACAGCCTCTACAGACGGACAATCTTGTTGAAACCGGCCACATTGAACGCTCCGTCAACGCTGTCCGAGGACCAACGCCCAACTACTTTTTCTTAGGCCGTCTGATCGTTCCGTGAAAGAGTGTTCTGTCGCGGAGCGATAGACGACAATCGTGAGGCGCACCAAAACTCACGGGGTGCTGTTCACTATCGTTGGCGAGCCACTTCTCACTCGACTACAACGCGGCCACCATCACACGCGGTTCATCGCTCGACTGCCGCGTCCCATCTCCGGCCAGCATGTTTCCGTCATCATCGCCAATGTGCAAAATTTCTTCTCGGTAGAAGGGCGCTTGCTGCGGCGTTTCAATTCCCAATCGAACAAACGTGTTTTGAATCTCGAGAACCGTCACCACGATATCGTTACCAATCACCAATCCCTCGTTAGCACAACGGGCGATGACCTGCATATCGAATTCCCCTGAAGAAAGTAGAAAAGATCAGAAATGAAAAAAGAATCTTATGAAGCGCGGCGACATTCTGACGCTCGACTACTGTCATCGCAAGCGCTTATTGAGGCGAAAAAATCTTGTAAAGAAGAGTCGCTTGAAACCTTGACAGATTTGTTCGCCCACGGTGGGGCGCAAACAAAACAGCAGTTTTCACGCTGATTACTTCATGTTTTTAGAAAGACCTTTTATGCCGTTAACAACACTGAAAGCGAAACCAACATCACTCGTTATCTTTCCTTCAATGGAAAATGAGCGCCTTCAAAAATTGATCGACTCAGCAAGGCCAATGTGTGTCTTCAACACCGACGACGTTGTTGAAGCTCACTCTTTGATGACCGACACCGACGCCTTCTTTGGGAAGATCACACCATTGCTATTGGCAAGTGCGACGAAACTACGTTGGGTTCAATCACCAACTGCCAGTTTGGAGCACTATCTATTTCCAGAATTGATCGAGCATTCCTGCCAACTGACGAATATGCGTGGTTTGTTTTCCGACGTGATTGCCGACCACGTTCTTGGCGTTGTACTCAGCTTTGCACGTCACCTGCATACTTACTTGCGCCGTCAGTTCAATCACAACTGGGTTCCCGTCGGTGGTGAGTCTGAACGGTCCACGTTCAGTATGGGGCCTGCAATTACTTCCATGATCGACCGCAGCCACCAACATCTCGGCGATTGTACTTTGGGGGTTGTCGGTGCCGGTGAAATTGGTCGTGAGATTTTGCGTCGAGCCGCAGCGTTTGGCATGCGGTTGCTTGCGGTCGATCCGGTTTGTCAGCGCGTTCCCGGTGTGCTTGACGATGTCTGGCCGACAAACCGCTTGAGTGACCTGTTGTCCGAATCGGATTACGTCGTCATCGCTGCTCCACATACGCCTGAAACCTTTAAGCTGTTTCGAACGACACAATTCGAGCAAATGAAAAGGTCGGCTGTATTGATCAACATTGGCCGTGGTGCAATCGTCGATCTCGCGGACCTGACCGATGCCTTGCGACACGGCTTGATCGCGGGTGCTGGACTCGACGTCTTTGAAATTGAACCACTTCCCGCCGAGCATCCGTTGTGGCAAATGGAGAACGTGATCATCACCCCGCATGTTGCCGCCGCATCACCACGAATCGCCGAGCGGCATCTCGCCGTATTACTGGAAAACGTGCGTCGGTTCGCTGCGGATGAGCCGCTACTAAACCTCGTCGATAAGCGGAGGTGGTTTTAACACAACGCACCCGTGAGTGGTCACGCCTGGGTAAATTTTGGATTTGGGTGCCACGCAATGCGATAGTAGATCTCGCCGCCTCAGCGTCGGCGGTAGAGTTCGGCGGCGTCCGCGTCGGACAATTGCGCTGGATCGAGGATGTCGGTCAGCAAGTAGACGGGGGGCTTGCCGGTCGTAGTTTGGATCAAACGCAATCGAATCGGCGGTTGCTTCTGACGTTTGTCTGGCCAGAGATATACCGTCTCGCCAACGACTTCGTGAGTCCCGCCCACTTCCGTCAACAACGTGATGTTGCCGCCCACTGGTAACACGAAATGGACGCTGCGACGCAGCAATTCGGCACACAGTTCATAACTGATGAAGCCCGCATCGGCAGTCAGTGGCGAACCGGTAGGCAACATCGAAAACCTCGCGTCGAGATGACGGCGTTCGCTGTCCGTCCCCGGTCCGATGCGAAAGGCCCACACCGTGGTTTGAAACAACCGCGGAGTCGCATGCTCCTTGCGGACTCGTTCGTTGGCCTTCGCCCGCAGACACTCAAGGCGACTGCGTACACCGCTAAGAGGTGCCAGCCCATCACCGGCGGCAGGTCCAGTTGCCGCACGTGCTCGCGCAACCGCACGATGACCACGTCAAGCAATTCCGGTTCGGCTCGCAACCACGCGGCGTTGTGACCACTCAACGATAGAGGAAATTCGCCAACCACCCATCTTCTGCAAGGCGTTTCGCGCCGCCCAAATTCAAAAACTGGCCAGCCGTGAGGAACACCACCAAGCACTGGCGA
>JAPLNX010000221.1 GCA_026400935.1 Planctomycetia bacterium
GACCTACACCGGCAAACCGACACAATCGCAGCCCGTAGCTCGGTTCTGCCCACCGCACCGGCGCATCACCCGCACCACAAAAATCCAACAAGCCGCACTCCAAATCTAATGGCAGGTTATTTCTTGGTCGTGGCAGTAGTGTGAGTGCAGCTTTTCGGGAACTTGGTTCCGTGTGACATCTTGCAGGAGTCGCAGGGCGGCCCGCGGGCGACGTTGGACCTAAACGTAGATGCCGGCCAATTTCACACGTGTCCGAACGGTTGAGCGAGGAAACCGATCCAGGCAACGCTCCATGAGCGGTGCGGCGGCGTCCCAGAGTTGGGCTTTGTGGATGCCATCACAGAGCGCGATGAAGTCCGCTTCGCCCAAATCCCAGCTGAATACCTTGGTTTTGTATCCGCGATAAGTTTGCAACGCGGCATCTGGTTTCCCGTCCTGCAACGCCTCGCGAATGTTTTCCAAGGCTTGCTCGGCAGGATCAATCGATTTCGGCTTCTTCCGTTTTGGGGGAGTCGCATCGGCTGGCTGGAGGGACGATTTCTTGGAGGCTTTGCGAGTAGTCTGTGGAACCCCTTCGGCATCGATCTCATGGAGGTTCGTGTCGTCGCCGAACCCCTGCCAGTCATCGACGTCAAACTCCTCGCCTGTTGCGATCTCTAATACGGAGTCGTCGGACTTCTTCGGCGACCGCTTCTTATGCGACGAATCGTCGGCATAGATGCTGGCTCGAAATGCCTTCGCTTTCTTGGTGGACTTTTTTTCCGGAGACTCATCAGAAGGAGTCACGATTGTGGCGAGATCTTTTTCTTTCCAGTCGCTCACGCGATAGCTGTTCCCGTGAGTTCCTCTCAAGACGGCGAACAAGTCCCAGTTCTCGCAATCAACCCAACCTCGCTTTAGCAGCAGTGTGCCGACACCAAATCCGGTGACGACGCCGTAAAATGCCAGAACTCTTCGGTGACTTGGAAGCTCGTCAGCCATGCGTAGAGCAATTGCATGATCACCCGGAATCCGCAGAAGTAGAAGTATTCGACTTCAAAAGTCCCGGGTGGAACTCGCAAAACAAAACAGGTGATCTCGTTTTTCGGAGCCCAGACAAGCGTAATTGCAAGCAAGGCGTAAACCATGATCGACGCCCCTTTGAGTCCCGGCTTCCGAAAGACGATGCTGTTGCCCCAAAGAATGCCCGCGATGTCGTGAGTAGAAACCTCGTCTTTCACAGACTGACGTTTTCGTTCGCCCGTTTGTGGATCAATCTCCCAACGATCTCCGTCGATCTCGTTGTCTCCATGATCGTCTTCATTCATGTCTGGTTGGCAGAATTGCGGGGGCTCAACACCGAATTGATTCGGCGAGAGCGGTTGATTGAGAGCGGATTGCGGTTGGGTCGGTGGTGATGAATTCTGCGGGAATGAATTCGTTGGCGGAGAGTCCTGTGGCAAGACGGTCGTGTCAGGCACTGATGTCGTGGGAAGTTTGCTTGGTGGCTGTTGCGTCGTGGTCGAATTGGCGATCTGTAATCGCGGCATCTCACGAGGCTTGTGCTTCAGCATGACTCCTTGAATCAAGACTCCGCCTAGAACGGCGATGCCGAGATATACAGTCAAAAACTTCCACCAGCCGAGCTTCCCTTCGACGACAATGCCAAAGCCCCACAAGAAAAACATATTCGTCAGCAGATGCATCCCGTTGACGTGAAAAAAACTGTACGCCAACCATTCGATCGGATGCATTCCGTTTCCATAGGACAATATCCAACCGTCGTAGTCGTGGCCAAATCCGGTCGCCAAAAATGTGACCAAATTGAGACCGATCAAAACCAAAGTCATCCAAGGCCAGTGATACAGAGGCGCGTCAGTGCCGATGGGAATAATCATTCGCCGAACCCTCACCCCAATCCCAAAGCCACCTTGATGACCTGACGGCAAATCAGCCACCGGACAATGACGCACGGCTGTCATGCGTCTTTACAAGCAATTGGTCGCTATGCATTGCACAACAAATACACATCATTCTTCCTCGCGCCAACCGGATGCGTGCCGATACCTTTCCATGCTTCCGCGTCACCGTGGTGAGTTCTCCGCTGTATTCAAACTTCATCGTTCAAATTAGTGTTCCCCGCGTGGCTCATACGTCAGCCACAACTAACGCTCAATCAAGCACCCCACCGAGCTTGTCTCGGTGGCTCGCAGACTCTTGCACTACGGCGGTCGGGATTTCGGGTGAAACCTCGCCTAGTGCAAAAGCCCCAATCCACCGAGACAAGCTCGGCGGGGTTTGTGAATATCGCTTGTTTGAGAACTCACTGTTTTTGATCTCATCGAAACGAAATATGTCGCTCATTCATCCCGCGCTGATTTATGCGGCCGGCTTCGTGGTGATTCCGGTCATCTTGCACTTCTTGTTGCGAGCGAAGCCGAAGAAGTTGGTCTTTCCGGCACTGCGATTGATCTTGATGCGGCGTCGCCAAAACGTGCGACGGATGCGGTTGCGACATGTGTGGCTGTTACTGCTGCGGATGTTGGTCATTCTCGGATTGGTGTTGGCAGTGACACGACCATCGTTGCCTGAGGCGAGTTATGAACTGAGTACTCGCGAACTGATCACACTGAGTATCGTCGTGGCAATCGCTGTCGGAACATATTTCGGGCTTACTCAGATCTGGCAGCGGAAGCATCTGTCGGTGCAGACGATGGCCTATCGACGCACCTTGTTGCGCGGCGGGCTGGGCGTCGGCCTGACCGCGTTGATCTCGCTGTTGGTGGTCCTGCCGTATGTGAATCGACTGCGAGCAGAAATCTCCGCGCCGGCTCCCGCAGTGAGCAGTGATCTACCGGTGGCCGCAGTTTTTTTATTCGATACCAGCTTGTCGATGCAGTACACGCAAGAAGGAAAGACGCGGCTTGATCAAGCGAAGGCGTTCGCGTTGGGGCACATGGATTCGCTTCCGCCGCGCAGTCGCATTGCAGTCGGCGAGAGTCATGCCACAACGCCGATTCTGTTTCAAGCGGATCTTGTCGGTGCGAAAGCTCGAATTCAGTCACTCGCACCGCATCCCATTTCGCAACCGCTGAACGATCGGCTGCGAGCGGCACTCGCACTGCAACAACAGGATCAAGGACGCACGCTCGACGAACAAGAATCGGTTGCACCTGATGCTCGTCGGGATCGTTTCATTCGTGAGATCTATGTCTTCACCGATCTGGCCGCGACCGCGTGGCGAATGAGCGGCGCGGACTTATTGAAGGAAGAACTCGATCGTTCAAAGTGGGGTGCGGTCTATGTCATTGACGTCGGTGAAACAAAGCCGCAGGACATTGGCATCGCGGAGTTAGGACTTTCGCGGCAAAGCGTTCCGATCGGCGGTACGTTGACCGTCGATGTGGCCCTCTCTTCGATTGGTGTTGAGGAATCAGAAAAGACGGTTGAGTTGTCGCTCCTTTCACGCGACGGCAAACTCATCAAGCAGGATCAGCAACCGGTCAAGATCAGCGGGAATACCGGAGCGAGAACGCAACTGTCGGTCAGCAACCTGCTAGGCCCGGTACAACATGGCGAGGTCCGTTTGCTTTCGAGCGACCCGCTGGCAATGAACGACGTCCGCTATTTCACGGTCGAAAGTAAGTTACCGCCGAAACTGTTACTCGTCTCACCGACCGATCAGGTAGCCATACCGCTGAAAGAAGTTCTGGCTCCTGAGGATGATCAACGGGCAGGCAAACGACGCTACGACGTGGAGGATATTCGGCTGCCGCAACTGGCGAGCAAGAAGTTGAATGACTATTCGGTGATTGTGCTCAACAGCGTTCCGGCTCTGACTGATCCGGTGTGGAAGCTGCTTCACAAATACGTCAGCAGTGGTGGTGGACTTGCCGTGATTCTCGGATCGTCAGATTTGATTCGCGACAAGAACGGCATTGATTCAGTGACGTACAACACTGACGCCGCCAAGACTGTCTTACCTGCGGAACTAGAAACGACGCCGAGGTTCTCACCACCTGCAGTACTCGACGCGAAGAACCTCAATCATCCGGCACTCAAGAAGTTGGAAGAGGCGAACGGTGCCGGTGAATTGGCGACTCAAGAAGTCCGCATCGCCTGGAACGTGAAGCCTCACGATGATGCCAACGTGCTGATTCGTTACACTGATCGTCATACGCTGCCTGCGCTCATCGAGCGCCGCATCGGTGCTGGTCGAGTCATGATGCTGACGACCGCTGCCGACTTGCGAGGTCACAACATCGATCAGAACCGTGGCGAGCCGGGTGGCTGGAACGACCTGATTGGCTATTGGCCATTTTTGATCCTCACCGACCAGATGCTGCAATACCTCTCTGGCCGCAACGAGACGACGTTTAACTACCTCGCTGGGGAAGAGATCACGTTGCGAGCGGAAGTTGATCCGCCGCTATTGAAGTATCTGCTTCGCAAGCCGGGACAGCAGCAGATTCCCGGAAACGTAGCCGTCGGTACTCCGTCGTTTTCAATTCGCGAGACCGACCAGTTGGGCCATTACGATGTCCTCTCTGCCGATCCGCAGTCCAAGTTCGCGACCGGATTTAGCGTGAACGCCTCAGCGATCGAAAGCAATTTTCAGCGACTGACCGAAGATGACCTCACGCAGATGTTCGGTGAAAAACGTTTCGCCTTGGCACGTGACATCGCGACGCTGCAACGTCGAGTCACTACCGGTCGCCTCGGAGAAGAGGTTTATCCGTTGCTGCTGATAGTCGCGATGATCGTCTTTTGCGGTGAGCACTTCGTCGCCAATTGGTTCTACGCAGAAGAGAGCGAATCGCAACCGCTTCATGACGCCCCGGAAGTGGCGTCCTACAAATAATCTCAGCCTCGGAGTGCAAGACGGCGGTCTTCGGGGCACATAAAAAACTCAGATTCCGGCGTCTGGTTACAAGGGGTACATTCTCACTGCCCTTTCTGCGACGCACTTCTCTTTTTTCTTCAGCCGTTTCATCTGTCGCTCGACAACGCTTTTCGAGCGTGTACTGAAACGCTGAAAGCGGAGGCTACGATGCTCACATCATTTCGGCCCGCGAATGAATCTGATCCACAAGTCCTCGGCACGGCGGTTCCCGATCTGCTCATGCCACTGCCGGGCCCATTGGCTCAAGAGTTGATTGAAACGGATGAGCTTTTCACGTCTCCCTCTTACACGCGCGTGTATCCGCTCGCGGTGAAACGGGGTGAAGGAGCGATGCTGGAAGATGTCGATGGCAACAAGTTTCTCGACTTCAACGCAGGGATCGCAGTCTGCGCGACTGGGCATTGTCATCCGCAAGTCGTCGCCGCAATTCGCGAACAAGCGGGCTTGTTGCTGCACATGTCGGGAACCGACTTTTACAACGAACCGCAATGTCGGCTCGCACAAAAGTTGGCGGAGCTCGCTCCTGGAACAGCTCCGAAGAAAGTCTTCTTCGGCAACTCTGGTACGGAAGCGATCGAAGCGGCGTTTAAGCTGGCTCGATATCACACGCGGCGACCACGAATGATTTCATTCTTCGGGGCCTTTCATGGGCGAACGTTCGGAGCGATGTCGTTGACCGGCAGCAAAGCGGTGCAACGTCGCTTCTTTGAGCCGCTCGTGCCGGGAGTCACGCATACGATTTATCCCAACCGATACCGTGCTCCGGAAGATTGGTCTGACGCTGAAGTCGTTGATGAGGCGCTGAAGTTCCTCGAACAGACGCTCTTCAAGAAGACCGTTCCACCCGATGAGGTCGCGGCAATCATCGTCGAACCGATTCAAGGAGAAGGTGGCTATCTCGTGCCACCAGACGGATTCTTGTTGCGACTGAAGGAACTTGCCGAACGATTCGGCATTTTGGTCATCGCTGACGAAGTGCAATCGGGCATGGGACGGACCGGAAAAATGTTTGCCTCTGAACACTGGGACTTCAAACCGGACATTCTCTGCACCGCGAAAGGGATCGCGTCGGGAATGCCGCTTTCGGCGATGATTGCTCGGACGGAATTGATGACCTGGGTGCCCGGTTCACACGCCAGTACGTTCGGCGGAAACCCGGTCTCGTGTGCAGCGGCGTTAGCGACAATTGAACTGCTCGAAAACGGCTTAATTGACAATGCAGTAAGCATGGGCGAATTGCTAATTGAGCAACTTCGCGAATTGGCTCAGCGGCACCCGTTGATTGGCGATGTGCGAGGCAAGGGGCTGATGATTGGTATTGAACTGGTCCAAGATCGAACAACGAAAACACCGGCGTCGAAAGAACGAGAAGATCTCGTGCGATGCTGTTTTGAACGGGGCCTTCTGATCCTCGGCTGTGGCGAGAACTGCATCCGACTTTGTCCGCCTCTGATCATCAACGAAAGTGAGGCTCGCACAGCCCTCCGCATCTTCGACGCAGCGCTGACAGAACTCGAAGTTCAAGCAAGCCCACGCGACGTGCGACCGGCGGCGTAGAAGCAGACAGGTCACTCCGTGACCGGAGGCTCTCAAAAAACTCACGATTACGTATCGGGCACTCACGGTGTGAGACTTCCGGTCACGGAGTGACCGGTCTACTTTGCCCCTGATCCGTGTTTCATCTGTGTTTTATCCGTGGCTGAAAACGTTTCTTTGGTTGGGCCACGAATGAAACACGAATCACTTTTCTACTTCCGAAAGTCCCCGCATGAGTTCTGTGCAATCTGGTAATTCTTCTCATCAAACAGCAAAGCGTGCTGAGCCGAATCGGCTGGGCAATGAGACGAGTCCGTACTTACTCCAGCACGCGTTCAATCCCGTCGATTGGTTCCCTTGGGGCGACGAAGCGCTGTCGTTGGCAAAGCAACTCAACAAGCCGATCTTTTTGTCGATCGGCTACAGCGCGTGTCATTGGTGTCACGTGATGGAGCACGAAAGCTTTGAGAACTCAGAGATTGCGAAACTCATGAATGAGCATTTCGTCTGCATCAAAGTGGATCGCGAAGAACGGCCGGACCTCGACCAGATTTATATGACTGCCGTCCAAATCATGACCGGGCGCGGTGGCTGGCCGATGTCGGTGTTTTTGGCCCCCGATCTGCGACCGTTCTTTGGCGGAACGTACTGGCCTCCGTTCGCGCGGATGAACATGCCCGGATTTCGCGATGTTCTCGCCGGCGTCAATGACGCATGGAAGAACCGCCGCGATGACGTGCTGCGCAGCGCTGGCGAATTGACCGATGAACTCGTGACATCGGCGTCACGATTGTTACCGCGATCGGGTATGACGTTGGAAACGCTACGTCACGGAATGCGCGAGTTGCTGCGCATCGCGGATCGAAAGAATGGTGGATTCGGCGGTGCTCCGAAGTTTCCGCACCCGATGGACCTGCGGTTGCTCTTGCGCTGCTGGAAGCGTTTCGGCGATGCCGAGACGCTCGATGTCGTCCGACTAACGCTCGACAAGATGGCCGCAGGCGGAATCTACGATCATCTCGGTGGCGGCTTTCATCGGTATTCGACCGATGGGCATTGGCTGGCCCCGCACTTCGAGAAGATGCTTTACGACAACGCGCTACTGACGTCGACTTATCTCGAAGCGTTTCAAGCGACAGGCAACACCGATTACGCCCGCGTCGTGCGCGAGACGCTCGATTATGTACTGCGTGAAATGACGCAACAGGACGGCGGCTTTTACAGCACTCAAGACGCCGATAGCGAAGGTGAAGAAGGGAAGTTTTTCGTATGGTCGGAAGAGGAGGTGTTGAGCCTTCTCGGTCCCGAAGATGGGCGACTCTTTTGCTATGCCTACGACGTCACACAAAAGGGCAATTGGGAAGAGAAGAACATCCTCAATCGCCCGAAGTCTCACGAACAGGCTGCGAGCGTGTTACAGGTTTCAGCGGGCGAACTCGAAGTTGTACTTGCTCGTTGTCGAGCGAAGTTACTCCAAGTTCGCGCGCAACGAATCACTCCAGGCCGCGACGACAAAGTACTTGTCAGTTGGAATGGCTTGATGATCGCCGCGATGTCACAAGCGGCGTCGATCCTGGGTGAATCACGTTATGCAGACGCGGCTTGCACAGCGGCTGATTTCATTTTAGCGAACATGTTCGATGCTGAAGGCCGCTTGCTGCATTCGTTCAAAGATGGTCGAGCGCGCTTCAATGGGTACCTCGACGATTACGCTTGCTTGATTGACGGATTGATTGACTTGTACCAAGTGACGTTCGACGCGAAGTACATCGAAGCCGCGATTGATCTCGCTCAGCACATGTCTTCCCGATTTGAAGATTCCAAAGGTGGCGGCTTCTTTTACACGGCGATCGATCACGAAACGCTAGTGACGCGAGTCAAAGATACTCAGGACAATGCGACCCCATCGGGTAGCGGCATGGCAGCGTATGCACTCGCTCGGTTGGCGACGATTTCTGGCAGCGTGGCGTTGCTCGGTCGAGCCTACGCCACGCTCGAAGCGATGTCGGGACAGCTTGTGAAATACCCGATGGCCAGCGCCCAAGCGTTACTCGCGTTGGACTTCTTACTCGGAACGACTCACGAGTTCGTATTCGCTGGACTAAACGCAGTCGCATCGGGGTCGTCCAACGAGGATCAAACCACAACTGCTGTTCGCGAACTGTTTCAACACTTCTGGCCCAACAAAGTCATCCTCGTTCGACCAATGAACGTCGATGACTCCAATTTGCCTACCTGCGTGAAGAAATTGCTACAAGACAAGTCGTCGGCAACGGGCGACCTCACGGTCTACGTCTGCGAACGCGGAAGCTGCCAAAGCCCAATCGTGGGTTTGACCGCATGGCAAAGCTGGCTGGAGGCCAAAGCAATTTAAGTAAGCCCGCTGAGAAAATTGCGCAGGTGAGCCGGGTGGCGTCAGCCCAATGGCACTTACTTTAGAAAGCGATTGAATTTGGCACGGCGTTTGCGCCAGAGAATTACTTCTTAGAAGGGAGTCAATTTGGCATGGCAGCGCGAGTGAAAGTTTATTTTCCGGCGGATCCTTCGCGGGATGCGGAGTTTGATCGGGCCTTTGAATTGTTGCGTGATCTCGTGGATTGGTCGGCGGTCGATCAACAGTTCCCCGTGCGCGGGAATGCGGTCTACACCACCGGTATCGTGTTGTGGATGCTGGTGTCGCAGCGGATGTCTCCCGAACGTTCGCTGGAGTC
>JAPLNX010000494.1 GCA_026400935.1 Planctomycetia bacterium
CGGTCACCCCTCAAAACATGCGGCGTGTCGAAATTCTTATGAACGACCGCCCGCGCCGCTGCCTCGGCTACAAAACCCCAAGAGAAGTTTTCCTCGAACAAGCCTCGATTCGATCTTGCGTTTGAGATTCATGACCGCCGTCACTTTTCTCCTGGTATGTTTTCCTCTGATTGAGCTTGAATGGGAATCAGTAGGAATGACGTGAGGTTGTTTGTCGGCGTCGCAAGAAATGTTGCCCAAAGCAACACAACCTTGACACTCATGCTTCGTGGCGCCGAATTCGGATCATTGACACTTGAGCCGCGAGATTCATTTTGACCAACTTTTCCGCGAACTCTCAGAATCGAGTGGCATTTCTGGTTGGATTTGGACGATGTCAGAAAAGCGGAGGTTGCGTTATCTCGCAGACAACTTAATCATCCGCCGCGTGTCTGTTGAATCGGTTCTCTAAGTACGCTTGGCACACCAGCGACTGAGAACACGAAGCCCGACCGGACTCCGTGCTGCTCCTAGCCGCTGAGTGAAGGAGGCCCATGATGGCTCCGCTACTCACTGGGGAAGATGTTCTCCGGCGCTTGTTCGCCGGTGTCACGGAACAAACCTTCGAGGTTGAACTTGGCATCGCGGAGCAACCGCTGATCGAGTACCTCGTCAACATGTTGCTGCGGTTCCTGCGGCAAGAAGCGATCTACCGCGTGCGTGACACGACGGGGCATCGACTGACTCAGGTCGTCGATATGGTTGCTGAGGCCGAACATCGTGAACCTCGTCCTCGTCGTGAAATTCATCGCCACATTGGGGACTTCACGCTCTTCTTCAGCGGTCTCTATCCGGAGCACCTCACGAAGCTGCAAGCACCAGATCGCAAGGACTACTTTGTCGATTATTGCGGGCAAGGGAAACGCTCATACTCGATAGCGGCGAGTTATGTGGACGACGAAGAGTCGAAAGAACAAGCCCGTGTTCTGAAGTTGCTCAGCGAAGAATTTGAACTCTGCTCCGAAGGACTGCATCGAGTTCGACGTGAATTAAACGCGCTGCCGTTGCTGGCGAACAAATCGGCAGTCTTGAATTGAGCCGCAGCGTTGCCTGGGCTTGCGACTTGGCTGGACTTATTCGTTGCCTCCGCATGCAGGAAGAAGTGTGACGCTCAGTAACTCGATGCCGTAGCGAGTACGGACCACAACGGTCCTTTGCTGACGATTCGTGTTGCAGGGAAATCGTGAATAGTCTCGGTTCGCGTCTGGCTTCCAACTCAAACCGCCCGCGAGAAGTTTGTGGCTCGGAACGGTTTCGCTAGTTGACTCTGCGCAATGTGTCTTGTGGGATCAGCGGATTGAGACATATACCTCACACGATCACAAACCACAGACTTCAACTTTTCTAAATTGCTGCCGGACTGAGTTGCTCATGCCCATCGAAAAATCGCTCGACCGCAAGTTGGCGGCCATTCACGCGGACCCGCACGGGTGTCGTGAGTTCATTATTGCTGACGCCAAAGATGCAGATATGGGGTTTGGCATCGGAGCTCCTGGACAATCCCCGGAACGACACGATTCCGAGGTTCGTTTCAAGACTCTGGCTCAGTATCGTCAGCAAATTCGCGAAGTCATCGACCAAGCAGTCGTTGATATAGTGCTGATGTCGGCCAGCACCAGTGAGTTACTCACAATTCAAGAACGTCGGTTTGATAATTCGCCGATTACTCCCGCGGCGCGTGCGAACGATGCAACCGACGTTCATATTCATCGTGGCGGTCGAGTCCACACTTCTCCCGCGCGACCGTTTCGTTCAGCGAGCCTCGATCACATGCAATGCGGGCATCTCGATTGCGAGCCTGACGAACGCCACTTGGGGGTCGATCTCGGTCTATATTCAGTGACATTTAACAATCAATTGGAATTGGACCTCGACACGTTGCAGCAGTTCAAAGCCTTCCGTGAGGAATGCGAGGCGAAACTGTTTCGCTATTTCTTGGAGATCTTCGATCCAAATGTTCCGGGCGCGGTCGCTCCCGCCTTGCTTCCAGGATTCATCAACGATGGAATCGCTCGTTCGCTGGCGGGAGTGACCAACACTGGTCGTCCTACGTTCTTGAAGATGGTCTATCACGGCCCACGAGCGATGGAGGAACTTGTCCTCTTCGACCCGCATTTGGTTGTCGGCATCCTTGGCGGCTCGGCAGGCACGACGCTCGACGCGTTCCTGCTGCTGCACGAAGCGCAGAAGTATGGGGCTAAGGTCGCACTCTACGGTCGCAAGATCAATCACGCAGAGCACCAACTCGCTTTCATTCAAATGTTGCGTTACGTCGCCGATGGAGTCATCGAACCGCGCGAAGCAGTTCGTGCCTACCATGGCGTCCTACAAGAATTGAAGATTTCTCCCAACCGCTCTCTCGAACAAGACCTCACGCTGCAAACCAACGTAATGAGTTACGGCGGCAGCAGCACGGTGATCGGTCTGCCGCCCGCCGCCGCCCTCGCATCTGTTGCCATCCCCGCCGAATCACCAAAGCCGTCAGCGGCGGTGTCTGTGCCTGCGGTCTCCCCAATGTCTCAGCCAAGCTCGAACGACAGTCCCAACTTTGGCAAAATGTCGCCCCATGAACGCCTCAATTACCACCAAGATCGCCTCAAGCGTTTGTTTGGCGAAAAGTAATTTTATCGCACTATTGGGGCGAGATCGTGTCTGTAACTGCCATTGAGTGGAATCATTTTCAGCACCGACGTGGTCGCTGTTGGTGACCGGATTGGGTTTCGCGCAGATGATGTGATTTTGGGACAAACACACCAGGGGTTACGGTGTGGCATACTCGACCTCAATCAAGAGGTTGTTCATTTGAGGCTTCACGTTGAACGTCAAGCCGGACGTTTTGAACGAGCGAAACTTGGGATGCAGTTGCGGTGCCGGGAGTTCGCCGGGGCGTTCTACACCTGTTCCGATTTCATAGTCGGCGATGATTGCAACTCGATGCTGCCCGGAAACCGCTCCATCTTTGGCCTGAAATGTTCCGAGTTGAAATGTGCCGTCTGATGCGATCTCCCCTGAAGCCGTGATCGGTTTTGTTTGTCCGATCGCTTCGAATTCGACCGTCCCTTTTCTCAACGGACTACCATCCGGAAACACAACCATTCCGTGGACGACGTAGGCGTTGGGCTGCTTGCCGCAACCCAAAATCATGGTCAACAACAATCCCCAATATGGTCGCGTTCTGTAGAAGCTCATCGCCTACTCCATCCAAAACATTTCCGACGATCATCTGGCGAGACTCTGTCGATCCCCTTTCCCAACGTCAACGGCCCAGATACTGGCCGGTGAGACATTCGGGCGAACGAAGAATATGCTTCCTCTCCGCGTTGTCTCGAACCTCCAAATCTTGTTGATGAAACGCACCGGGTTGCGTTCCGAAGAGTTATGTCCGCTTCGTCAAACCATTGGTATGTCCAGACTGATTTCGGTGCGTTGCTCGGCCCAATGCCCGAGGATGCTTTATTCGAGATGGCTCGAACTGGAGCATTGTTGGGACGTGATCGCGTTCGCGATGGGAGTGACGGAGCGTGGCATCCAGCAGAGAGTATTCTCGGCTTGTTCGATGCCTCTAACGCGATGACAACGAACAAGGACTTTTCGAGTGCGCCGCCTTCGACGAGTACTTTCGCCGACATGTTCAACGCTCGGTTCGATCACCGATCAAGTCCGCCAAAAACGCTTGGGGCAAGCACGCCTTCCATGCCAGATGTCACAGTGGATTCGGCTGACGTGGCCGTTGCTGAACAGCTCAAAATTGTTGAACTATTTGTTGAGCCAGACGCCTCGTCTCTTGCCACTGCGGTTGAGTTCGAAATCTCACTGTCGACTCCGGAACGACCACACCCGCACGATCCGGTTGCTTCTGCTCCAGTCTTAGCTTGCGCCGCACCACAAACCATTCTCCGGATGGCATCAACGCCACGGCTTCAGGGCGTCAATCCTCGTCACGGTCGCGTTTGGATAACGGTCTCGGCAGTCATTGTCTTGCCACTCTTGTTGTTGGCTGCTTGGTGGTTTTGGCCAAGTCAGCGACGCGATCTCTCAATAAACTACGTCGCCATCTTTCACGAGTGGGTGCAGCGTCGTGAAAATATTCAGGACAAATCGGGATGGAGCGAGTTCGTCGGTCGCTCGAAAGCTCAATTGGATCAGTCGATTCCATGGCTGGAACAAAACGCTGCTCCCGGTCGCCTCGATCTGTCGCTGCTGTTGTACGTGGGACGTGATCTCCAAGAGGTACTCAATCAACCACAGTCGTCGAAAACAGCCCACCAAAAACGACTCAATTACTTTGTCGAGCAGCTTCAAGAGAAGTACAAGATGTCGAAAAACGCTGAGTAGCCTGTCGAGTACGGATCGCTGTCTGAGATATGGCTTGAGTGGTTGTAGCAGTCGTGTTGATTACGACAGCCTGTTTTCTTTTAGAAACATGTAAAAGGCTCAAGTCTCGTAACGAGTCTGACCTATCCTTGATCGCGACGTTTGATTCCCACTTTGTTGTGGCGAGTTTTCGCATTTCTTGTGGCACACTTTTCAATTAGAGCCTCCGACCACGATCTCGTTGAGGCATTTCAGAACCAAAACGCTCATGACGACCGAAATGCTGACATGCTCCGATGAAGAGTTTGGCTTACTCGACCAGGAGCTTGGCTCGCATTGGCGATACGGTGTACGTCAGCGGGAAGTATTGTCGATCCTCAATGACATCTTCGATCAGTTTGTGCCGCAGGTGGCTGATGCAGATTGGCTTGAGTCTTCATCACCCACGCGTGTTGCCAGCATCTCTGAATCAAACGTCCGGACGTTTGATTAGCGAGCGATTTTCATCGTGGCAGGGCTGTTCGATGTTTCAATCACTGTTCGTGTTTGAACAAAATGTTGTTCAGATCGCTTTGCGCTGTCGCTATTTTCGCAAATCGCGCAAACTGGCTGTTTAAGAAAATTTCACTGCACCAGCCCCGTTAATCTGCGGTATTTAATCTACTTTCGGCCTTGGTTAAGACGCACATTTTGAGCGTCACGATCAACTCGGCACGCACTCTGCGATACACCGCTTCCACTCTCTCACAATGGTTCGGTGAACTCACTGCGAGTTGCATAGCGATTGCGGATTGAACTCCTGCATCGCCGGTTCTTGTCGCGTCAATGTTGCCGCGCGGGCCTCATGCTGCCGGTCCAAATGTTTTTCTTTCTCACTCTCAAGGGGACTCAGACATGGTACGCAATTTTGGAAAACTGTTCGGCGATGAAGCGGGTTTCGTGATTTCGGCCGAGCTCGTGTTGGTGTTGACGATTGCCGTTTTGGCGATGGTTGTCGGTCTGACTGCCGTTCGTGACTCAGTGACGAACGAGTTGAATGACTTGGCTCATGCGTTTGGCTCAGTTAATCAAAGTTACAATGTTGTTGGACTATCAAAGCCTCGCAATTACGGTAGTGCCCACGCTTCCATAGCCGGCTTCGGATTCAATGACAACGCTGACGACTGCGACTGCAAACCAATCCAAATGGTCGAGGTTGGTGGTAAGCAAGATTCCAGCAGCGGCGCTGCTGGTGAAGGGAATTACTAATCGAGTGCGTGAGTAACCGTTCTTGGTCACTCTTAAAAAGCCAACCGAACTTCGGTTGGTTTTTTTTGTGCTTTGCCGATGGTGTTGATGAGAGCTTGAACGCCACAAGTCGTCATGGTTCAGTTATCCTACGCGTCGTCGCTTTCATTGCTCAACAAGAACCCTCTTAGAAACACCCCTACGAATGCCGCATGAACTAGATTATCAACGCCGCGTCACTGAGATCGGGCCGACGCGATTTCTTTCTGGGACAAGCATTGAAATCATTCGCGAAGTATCACTGACCGAGTCGCCGCGACATGCCGTGTTTGATTTCGACGGCACACTGAGCCTCATTCGTGAAGGTTGGCCGGAGGTCATGGTTCCGTTGATGGTCGAAGTCCTGCGAGCGACTGGTACGTCAGAGAGCGACTCGGAACTGTCAAAGCTGTGCCTCAACTTCATTATGCAACTGAACGGAAAACAGACGATCTATCAGATGATCCGTTTGGCCGAAGAAGTCCGTCAGCGCGGCGGGACTGCTTCTGAACCGATCGTCTACAAGCAGGAATATCATGATCGGCTGTTGGTCCGAATCAATCATCGCCGCGATGGACTGCGTTCTGGTGCAATCTCTCGTGACGACTACTTGGTGCCAGGCTCGGTCGAACTGTTGCAGGAATTAAAAGGCCGCGGCATCGCGATGTATCTCGCGAGTGGCACTGATGAAGTTTATGTTCGCGAAGAAGTGGAGTTACTCGGACTGACATCGTTCTTCGGTCAACACATTTACGGTGCCCGTGACAACTACCAGAATTTCTCGAAGCAGATGGTCATCGAACGCATCTTGCGTGAGAACAATGTAACAGGAACGAAGTTGATCGGATTCGGCGACGGCTACGTCGAGATCGACAACATTAAAACGGCTGGTGGGACGGCGATTGCAGTAGCGAGCGATGAGAAGAGCAAGAGCGGCAAGCCGGATCCGTGGAAACGGGACCGCTTGATCGGAGTCGGCGCCGACATCGTTGTCGCGGATTATCGGGACTCACGGACGCTGCTCGACTACTTGTGGCCTTGCGCGTAAACGATCCCTGCAAGGTCGGCATTAATTATCGGACTCTGCTCATTGGTCATTTCTCAGTGAAAAATGACCAATGACCTCTGAACAATAACCAACGACGAATTTGCGCTTCCGCTGTCTGCTGTGTTGTTCAATCAGTGATTACACAGGTTCAAAGCGTCCGTCTGGAAAGCGGCGCATGCCGATCTCTGCATAAGTCGGTGGCACGGAGAAGACTTGCAGCCGGACAGTCTGGTCGCCGACGAGTCCGGCGATTGTGATGAACGATCTCGCCCATGATGAGCGTGTATCGCGAGGCGATGGGAACGCGCTCCAGACGAGTTCAGTCACCTTACTGAAGTGTGCCATGAGTTGCTGAATGTCGAATTCGAAGTTGATGTGGCGCGTTTCACCGTCGCGTCGGCCACCGACGATTTCGTAAGAGCCTAAATAGAGTCCGACAACCCACGCCCCTTCCGTGAGATTGCAGTCGAAGCCCACACGAGCCACCCCGATCAGTGGATCGAAGAGGTCAGCGATGCAGTCAATGAAGTGCGTGAGCCATTCTGGGCGAGATTCCTTTTTGGGGCGATCTTGCTCCTCGGTATCCAGTTTTTGCAGGAAGTGCTCAATGGGAAGATGGTGTTGGCTCACAGTCTGGCTCCGAGTTGCGTCGTCATTCGGCCAAGGTCACGGGAGATATCGGGGCGTGGACCCCTTGGCCTTCCCACGAAGTGTGCCTCATGAAATTCTTCGTGCTGGCTTTTGATGTACGAGTCGCAAGATACCGGCATTGCGGTGTCTTGCGGCAACAGCCGTGACGGTCAGTCTAGTCGAGGCCGTTGTTCGGGATTGGCAAGGTATGCGGAGAGAACGGCGATGGGAAAAAACGATCAAGCAGGACGCGCCGAAAAACCTCGGATCGCGAGCGTCATAGCCCGAACATTCGACTCGAAAACCGCAATCGAATCAGTTGAGTCGATCGGTTGGGTTCTCGCAAACATTTCGTTTCCACTGAGATTTCGTTTCAGCAGAGGCGATCGTATTACGGTGCCATTAGAAGCTGCCATCATTCAGCAAGTCATCATCGGTAATCATGCGGTGGCCACGTTCAGCAAGTACCTTCAGGGCCATGTCGAGATCGTCCACAGACAACGCGATAGCACCGTGACCGTGTCCCCGATAGATCAGCGGGTACGTATAATGAATGTTGACTTCCGCTTGCAGGAGCGATGAGCAGAGCGTCACAAACGGCTGATCCCCTGCGGGCAATTCGACACCGATGATGTCGCTCTCGAAGAACGCGAAGCCCGAAAGGTTCAAAATTTCTCGGCCACGATCACATGAACTGAGCACTATCCGAGCAAACGCGGAGTCATGCGAATCGAGGATGCACAACGCCACAATTCGTAGGTCATGTCGCTCAAAATGCCGTAATAAATCGCGCAAACGACCAATTCGGTTTTCCAAAAAAACACAGAACTGCCGCAAGCAGGGCCATTCTTGATCGCGAGCTGTGGCGTCCGCGATCCCCAGACCGTCAAACTGCATGGGCATGAGATTGTTCCCGCATCCGTGTTCGGGGGACGTCACCGCTGTGGAAAGGAAAAAGCTCGCAGCATCAACGAGTTGTCTCGCAATCGCTCGATGTGATATCACCCGTCGGAAATGCCGTGGCTCTCGCGAATGCGGCGGAGTTGTACCCCGATCCGATAAAATGCGTCAACAAGTGAGCTCTCGATGATCCGTACCTGCCTCTTCGATATGGGCAACGTCTTGGTGTTTTTCTCACACGACCGGATGTGTCAACAGCTCGGTCAATTGTGCGGCCTAACTGGCCCGGAGATGCGTCATCTGCTGATCGACTCCGGAGTGCAATGGGACTATGAGCGGGGACGACTGAATACCGTTCAATTCCAGGACTGGTTCCAAACGGCGACGGGGTGCCAAATCACGCTTCCAGAGTTGAATCGAGCAGGAGCCGATATTTTCTGGCTGAACGAGCCGATCGTACCTGTCCTGGATCGGCTCAAAGAACTGGGGATTCGTTTGGTTTTACTCTCAAACACTTGTCAAACGCATTTCGATTGGATTTGGAAACACTTCGATGTGCTACAGCGGTTTGACGCTCATGTGACTTCTTGTGCTGTGAGAGCTGTGAAGCCGGAGCCGGAGATTTACCATGCGGTGCTGGATCAAATTGGCTGCCCAGTAAAGGAGTGTTTTTACACCGACGACATTTCGCAATACGTTGAGGCAGGACGATCGCATGGTTTTTCTGCTGAGGTTTTCACCGACGTCCCGAACTTGATACAGCACCTTCATGAGCGAGGGATCGACATTCTCTGAAGCCCTAATGGCGTGCTTGCCCAAAGTGAGTCGCTTGCAAAGAGGTTGGTCGCTACTACAATCCCGCGTCCCACAATCAGTTGAGATTTTGGCGAGACAATCGAAGAACAATAGAGCTTTCACAAAGCGAGTGAGATTCAGGAGAGACGTGCATGGGGCGGTATACGGGTCCGAAGGCGCGCATCAATCGCCGTCTGGAGCAGCAGGTTTACGAGAATTCGGGTGCTATCAAAGCGTCTGAAAAGCGTCCGCAGCCCCCAGGACAGCACATTCGAAAGAAAAAGCTCTCGACCTTTGGTCAGGGCATGCGTGAAAAGCAGAAAATTAAGTACTACTACGGTCTTCGTGAGCGTCAGCTTCGTCGCTACTTCGACGAGGCTCGACGACTGCCCGGCAATACAGGCGAACGCCTGATGGTGATGTGCGAGTTGCGGCTCGACAACATCATTCGTCGCTCTGGGTTGACTCGTACGCGGTTGCAGGCCCGTCAAGGCGTTGTGCATTCGCACTTCCAGCTCAACGGACGCACGGTCAGTATCCCGTCAATGTTGCTCAAGCCAGGTGACGTGATTCGCGTTCGTAACCGTCACAACCTGCAGAAGTACTATCAAGAACTCGCTGGCAATAACTCGTCAGAACGCTGCGATTGGCTGTCGCTCGACGAGAAGGGGCTTGAAATTCGAGTTTCCGGAATGCCAACCGCCACGGACGTCAGCTTGCCTGTTGACGTTGGTCAAGTAGTCGTGTTCTTGTCTCGATAGTGGATGACTGAGATTTCACGAGCCATCGCGCTAACAATGCGATGGCTCGTTTTGTTTTATGAGGCCGGCTGACGGAATTTATTGATAGCTTTCGGCCACTTGTTCAATAACGGAAGTTTTTGCCTCGCGAAGGACACGCGATGTCAGATCAACGCTTTCGGGCAATCATGCTCATTGGAATGCCGGGCGTTGGCAAAGGGACACAAGGCAAATTGCTCGGCAGAACGCCCGACATCTTTCACATCTCGACGGGAGAGATACTGCGTTCTCTTCCCGCGGAGACATCGGAGGGACGTTTATCCGCAGATCGCTTGAGCCGTGGTCAATTCATCCCGGACGATTTGATGATCGAAATCTGGCAACGTTGGCTTGCCAAGCAGATTCAAAGTCAATCGTTCCTTCCCTCTGAGCAAATTCTCTTGCTCGATGGCATTCCAAGAAATCAGCATCAATGCCAAATGCTCGACGATCACATCCGAGTCGTTCAAGTCATTCACTTGGCTTGCCCCAGCGATGATCTGATTGTCCATCGGTTGAAGTTGCGAGCGTTGCTCGAAGGACGCGCTGATGATTCAGACGAAGCAATCATCCGTCAGCGACTTGAGGTCTATCGTCACGAGACCGCTCCGGTACTCAGTTTCTATCCGCCTGCCGTCGTGCATCAGATAGATCCGCTGGGATCACCTGCCGAGGTGCTTCAGCGAATATTGGAATGCTTGACACCGATCATGAACCAATTGAACGTCGACAAGGACTCGCTCGCGAGAATCCGACTTGAGGTTATGAGCGCATTCTAAAGAGTGTTGGCCAATATCGGAGAACCCAAAAGCACCAGAGAACCAATCATCGGTAGCTTTACCTTAACGCGGCTCGCTTCGCTCGCCGCAACCTGCAGTGAGTTGAAAACGGCGTCCTGCTGTCAGATACAGAGAGTTGTCTTGACCTCTGGCTGGAGCAGAACGCCGTGGAAACACCGACTCAATTTCAAACGAAACATGC
>JAPLNX010000341.1 GCA_026400935.1 Planctomycetia bacterium
CCGAAATATCCGCCACGCCGTCCGCACACGGCGGAAGAAACGTAGCGGATCGCCCCAGGACATCGCGAACAAAACTCAGTTCACTATGTTTGTGTGAACGGAACATACAACAGCATCAGTCGTGCCGAACAGTATTGGGACGTTGGCGTTCAACGCTGATGGAACTTTCAAGTACACGCCCAACAACAACTTCAACGGAGTCGACAGTTTCAGATATCACACAGTGGACAGTGATGGTTCCGTCAGCAATATCGCCGCAGTCAATATCACGATTATCTCGGTCAACGACGTGCCTGTTGCTACAAGCGAGAATGTGACGACGGATCAAAATACGGTTCTCAATGTCGCCGCCCCCGGAGTCCTCGGAAACGACTCCGACATCGAAGGGACCGTGTTGCTGACGCAACTTGTCACTGGCCCGTCGCACGGAACTTTGACACTCGCGCCGGACGGTAGTTTTGTGTACTTGCCGGACTCTGTCTTCACTGGCACAGATTCATTCAGCTATCGAGCCACCGATGGCCAAGACGTTTCGAATACAGTCGTCGTGACGATCACGGTACGAGCCATCGGAACTGGCGTGACGCCGCCGACTCCCACCCCCACGCCAACTCCTGTCGGACCACCAGGTGTCGATCCCAGTCCGGTTGTTCCACCGGTCATTTCAGTTCCGCCTCCAAGTCCCCCATCAGGAGGCGTAGACCCTGATCCGAGCCGGATACCAGTGCTGTTGTCGACTCCCGCGCGCAGCATCATTGAGGCCCCCGTCATCATCACAGCGACAATGTCCGACCAGCAGAATTCGCAGTCATGGCGACAGGGGCAGTACCGCCAGAAGCAATCGTTATTCGCAGACGAAGCGATGCCGATAGTCGACGTCGAACTAGCCGTGGTTAGGCCGAACGCCTTCGTGTTTCAGGTTGGTGTCTTGCATCAGGGCGACCTCGAAGAACGACCATCAGACAACCAGTCACTGTTGTCATTGGATCGTTTGGCAGCGGGTACGGCGGTTTCGGTGGTCTCGGCTTTCTCAGTGGGCTACGCCTTGTGGACGTTGCGAAGCGGATACTTGCTGACCAGTTTCTTGGCCGCGTTGCCAGCGTGGCAAATGATGGATCCGCTCCCCGTATTGCAGAGTTTCGCGGCGACAAAGAATGATGACGAAGATGATGATGACGTTGACAGTCAAGGGCATCGCGAAGGACGCAGTCTGTCTTCGCTGGTGCAACACCGATCTCAGAAAGCTGCTGTCCTCGTGAATTCAAATTCCTCACTTTCAGCACCAAGTGAAGACAGGCAGGCGACCTAGTTATGCGAATGATTAGCACAACAACTCGAATTGCGATCGGACTCTCCTCGATTACGCTCAGCGTCGTCTTGACGGCCGGGGTATTGGGCTTGATTCCCGATCGCAATCGCGCCGTCATGGAAGGACGCAGCCGACTCTGCGAAGCGACCGCGATCAGTTTCACGCTGCTCACCCAGCAAGACGATTACGAGCTAATTCGTTTCGGCTTAGAGGCGATCGTGAATCGCAATCCCGAAATGCGTTCCGCCGCCGTTCGGAAGACCGCTGGCGATCTGATTGCACGTGTCGGAAATCACGAACAGATGTGGAATGACTTGGCGACTAAAGACTTGCCCGGCGCGCAAATGTTCGTGCCGATCATGTTCAACGGGGAGCCGTGGGGGTCGCTGGAATTTTGTTTTGAACCAATCCAGTTCAGCGGTTGGTTGAGTCTTTGGAAGTCTACAGAGTTTCGATTGCCGTTGTTTATGACGATTGCGAGTTGGCTCGGATCATTGTTCTATCTGAAGCGTGTGCTGCGGCAACTCGACCCGTCGAAAGTGGTGCCGGGGCGAGTGCGTCAGGCTCTCGACACGCTTACCGAAGGTCTGTTGCTGTTAGATAAGAGCGAACGGATCGTGTTGGCCAATCGCGCGTTCACAGAGACTTCTGGAGTTCCTGAGAAGCAGTTGCTCGGTCGCAAAGCCTCAACGCTGTCGTGGCGTGCGGCTCACGGTGAAGAACTTGCTCAAGACTTGCCGTGGCAAAAAGTGCTACGCGGAGAAGAGGCAGAAGCTGGGACGATGTTGCGATTCATGTCCAAGTCCGATGAGACGCGGACCTTCATGGTTAATTCTGCACCAATCTTGGATGAATACGGACACTCGCAAGGAGCACTCACCAGTTTTGGTGATGTCACCACGCTGGAAAAGAAAAAGTCGGAATTGGCTGCCACGCTGAGCAAACTGCAATATTCTGCCGAAGAGATCCGCCGACAAAATCAGGAACTCGAACGGCTCGCCACTGAAGACCCACTGACTGGTTGTTTGAATCGTCGGTCGTTCTTTGAGAGCTTTGAAACGACATGGGGAACTGCGATTCGCACCGGTCAGCCGCTGAGTTGTGTGATGGCTGACATCGACTTCTTCAAGTCGATCAACGACCGCTTCGGACACAGTAAAGGTGACGAAGTGTTGCGCCTGTTCGCGGCCACATTGAAGCAAGCGGCTCGCGATACCGACGTGGTCTGTCGCTACGGCGGCGAAGAGTTCTGCATTCTAATGCCGGACACCGACATCCAAGCGGCGGAGCAAGCGGCTGAACGTCTGCGACTGGCGATCGCGAATTTCAAACATCCGCAATTGAGCGTCACTGCGAGCTTCGGCGTTTCGTCACGCTCCTTGTTGGCCAGTAATCCCCAAGAACTGCTGGACCAAGCGGACAAGTGCCTGTACGTCGCCAAGCAAAATGGTCGCAACTGCGTCGTTCGCTTCGATCGTGTTTCAAGCGAAATACTCGTCAAACAATTCCAACCGTCACACACGCGTGTCGCTCCGTCAAAAGCATCTGTGCCAGCCGTCGTCAGTCAGCCGATTCCCTTCCATGCGGTAATCGCGCTGATGTCGGCACTTGCTTATCGCGATCTGACGACTGCCGAACACAGCCGTCGCGTTGCTGATTTGTGCGTCCGCATTGGCGAAGGCTTGATGTCACCGAGTCAATGTTACGTGTTAGAGATTGCCGCGCTGTTGCACGACATTGGCAAGATCGGCGTCCCCGACAGCATTCTGCTGAAGAGCGGCCCGCTGACCATCGAAGAGCGTGAGACAATGCGCACGCATCAGCACAACGGCATCGCGTTAGTTCGAGCGTCTTTCAAATCCCCCGAACTTTGCTCGATTCTGGAATGCCGCGCTCTGCCTCCGCATGCGACCTGGGTTGATCCGCTCATTGGCGAACAATCTCGGATTCCCGTCGGAGCACGCATCCTCGCAATCGCAGACTCCTTCGACTCGATGGTTTCGCACCGAGCGTATCGCAAATCGTTGTCGCACACCGAGGCGTTCGCTGAACTCCGTCGCTGTGCCGGTTCGCAATTTGATGCCGAGTTGGTTGAACGATTCATCGCTCGCTCGCTCAATAGCAATTCGACAACGTCCGTAGCAAATGCCGCCTCGAAAGAAACGGCGCTGTCGATCGGCTTACATGTCGAGCAATTAGTCAGCGCGCTCGATCGTCAGGATTTCGAGACGCTCAAAGATTTGGCAGGCCACATGCAACTCGTCGCGACGAAGCAAGGAGCCAGCCAGATCGCGTTGCAAGCGGCCGATTTGCAGTCCACGTTGAATGCTGATGAGGCCGACTTGCTTGCGATCCTGCACGAAGCCGACTCACTGCTGAAGCTCTGCCGCGACACTCAACAAGCCTACTTCGACGACATCCGCGTCACGCCTAATCTTGCGACGCGTAGCGTCAGTGGGAGCGAAGTTCTCAAAACGCGGTGAGTTTGATAGTCGTGTCGGCACGCAGAGTTTTTTGATTGAGACATGACCTCGTTGACGTTGTGAAACTGGCCTGCCGTGAGGCAGATCGCCTAATGGTGTCAGGTCTTTCGGAGGCAGGCTGCGGTTGTCTCTGCGGCAAGTCCGCAATATGGATGGCGCTTGGTGAATTCCTCTTTATTTCCGCTGACTTTGAGTGCTAGAAGCCGTCCGCAGCCGAGTACCTTCAGGTGAGTTGGCGAATACTGAGGTTGATTTGCCGAGAACCGGGGTTAGCGCCGCGCGGCTAATTCGATTTGCGGGACAGAGACCAGCATCGCGATGCAGACGCTCGTGGAACGCTGCCGGTGAATGGGGCCTCTTCGGCCAATGAAATTTTGTGGACTTCGACTTTGGTATTTCGAGGGTTCTCTTTCTCACTGGGCCTGCGGCACAAGAACCGCGAAAGGAATGTTTTGTCATGTTGATGAAGAAGTTTTGGAAGCAGTTGTCGTTAGTTGGTCTCAAGGCTCAGCGACGTCAAACCGGACGAGCGGTAGTCGCTGCGGCGCACGTGGAACGATTTGAAACACGCTGCCTGCTGAGCATTAATTCGGTCTTCACGTCAGCCACCGGCGCGTTGGCGATCACCAGCAACGGTGCGGATGCGATCGCGATTGGCTCGAATGTCGATGGCAACGTGACACTCAACGGGAACGTGCTCAACGTGACTTCTGGCGGCATGACCAGCCCGGTGGCGGCGAGTTCGGTCGTGTCGCTCACCGTGACGGGCGGGACCGGAAACAACACGATCAACCTGAGCGGAGTCAACAAGACGGCGTTTACCGCGCTGACGACGGTCCGAGTCGATGGCGGCGCGGGAAACGACAACATCACTGGCAGTGGCACGGACGACAGCATCGTCGGCGGCTCTGGAAAGGACACGATTAACGGCGGCGACGGAAAAGATTCGTTGTTCGGTGGCGCGGGCAACGATGTGCTCAATGGCGGCAACGGCGATGACAGCCTTGATGGCCAGGACAGCAACGATCTATTGGATGGTGGAGCGGGGAACGACACTGAACTCGGCAGTGCCGGCAACGACACGCTCGTTGGCGGAACCGGAAATGACTCGTTGAATGGTGGGGCGAACAATGATTCGCTCAGTGGTGGTGCCGATGATGATTCGCTCGATGGCGGAGACGGAGTCGACAACATCCAAGGCGGAACCGGAACTGATAACCTCAGTGGCGGTCTCGGCAATGACGTCGAAGATGGTGGTGATGGTAACGACGTTGTGTCCGGCGGTGGCGGGAACGACTCGCTGACCGGTGGAGCAGGCGATGACCAGATCTCTGGTAACAGCGGTCTCGACACACTCAATGGTGGAGATGGCAATGACACCGAAAACGGTGGCGCCGATAACGATTTGCTGTTCGGTGGTGCGGGAGCCGACAATCTCAACGGCAGCGATGGAAACGATGTCGAAGATGGCGGAGATGGTGCAGACATCGTCGCGGGTGGCACTGGAAACGACAGCCTCAAGGGTGGCGCTGCGACAGATTTGTCGAACGACACGCTCAGCGGCGGAGACGGCAACGATAGCCTCGATGGCAGTGCGGGAGATGACTCGCTCGATGGCGGAGCGGGAAACGACAGCGAATTGGGTGGTGCCGGTAACGATCAGATCCTCGGCGGTCTCGGCTTTGACACGCTCAACGGCGGAGATGGGAACGACACCGAAGATGGTGGCGGAGATAACGACTCGTTGCTCGGCGGAGCAGGGACCGACGATCTCAATGGAGGTGACGGCAACGATATCGAAGACGGTGGAAATGGAGCCGACACGGTTTCAGGTGGTGCCGGTAACGACAACCTCAAGGGAGGGGTTGATGCGTCAGCCGATTCGCTCAATGGCGATGATGGCAATGACAGCCTCGATGGCGGAGCGGGTGACGATGCACTCGATTGAGGCAACGGCAATGACAATGAAACAGGTGGAGCCGGGAACGATGACATTCTGGGCGGAGCTGGTATCGACTCGCTCAATGGTGGAGATGGCAATGACACCGAAGATGGTGGCGATGACAACGACTCGCTGTTCGGCGGCAACGGCGACGATCTCCTCGCTGGTGGATCCGGCAACGACAACGAGCAAGGTGGTCTGGGCGACGACTCCCTCACTGGCGATGCTGGCGATGACTCGCTCGACGGCGGCGATGGAGCCGACGATCTTCAAGGTGGCGATGGCGCCGACTCGGCCAATGGTGGCACCGGAGACGACACGATCTACGGTGGTCTTGGTGACGATAAGATCGATGGCGGTGGTGGCTCGGATGACGTCGTCGGTGGAGACGGTAACGACGACATCGCTTCCGATAGCCATGACACTGTCCAACAAGACGGCAGTGACACTGAAGGAGACACCACGAACGGCGGCGGTGGTAGCGATGACCTCGTCATCTCTGATGACGGACTAGACACGGGGAATTAGCCCTCAAATCAAACGCCACAAATGAGCTTGTCTCGGTGGCTCGCGGACTTTTGCACTACGCTACGCGGTCATCATTTTGAATGAAGAACCACGTAGTGCAGAGGCCCGATTCCACCGAGGCAAGCTCGGTGGGGTTTGTGGCAAGCGATTGTTTGTGATCGTCAATCAACCATCAGGCTTCTCCTAGCGAAGGACACAAATCCGCAGCGAGGAGCAGCCTGATTTTGTTTCAGTCCGTTCTATGATTGTGTTATGGTGCTCGCCGTGACTGCTGACGCTGGAATTGAGGAACTCAACATGACTCTGCTTGTACCCTCGCCACCCGAACGCCGAACGCGCATTGAGCCGATCGGCAGCGAACAACGACTGGCTTTGCGAGCCATCGATTGGGCAACGTACCAAACCATCTCGAAAGCATTGACCGGACAGCACGTGCGGCTGACTTATGACTGTGGGAGGCTTGAGTTCCTGACGATTTCCAGCAAGCACGGTATCTTGAGTCGCTTCTTCAGTCGGCTGATTGCAATTCTGACCGAAGAATTGAACTTGCCGATCCTCAGTTGTGGCGACATGACGTGTGACAACGAGGCAGCCATGTGTGGTATTGAGCCGGACGAGTGCTTTTATTTGGAGAACGAACCGCGAGTTCGTGGTCAAGATGAGATCGACTTGACCGTTGATCCGCCGCCCGACTTGGCCGTCGAAATTGAAATCTCTCCCGCGCCCCGCAATCGCATGGGAATCTATACCGCATTGCAGATTCGTGAAGTCTGGCGACTCGATGGAGTTCGGTTGTCAGTCCACCAACTCACGGATTCTGGCGAGTACACGGAATCAACACAGAGCCGTTACTTCCGCAAGATCGAAGTGGCAGGACTGCTCGAATTCATTGAGCGTCGAACGCAAACGGATGAAAACAGTCTGCGGAAATCATTTCGCGAATGGGTTCGGCAACAGCTCGCGGCATGATCCGGCACCGTGGTTGGCTCAATGAGAATGAGAGGCTTCCGAAAGGATTGTGCGGTGATTTCTGGGTTCACGCGGCTTCGCTCTACGTAGCCATCATCGCTCCGCGTGATGAGCCGGACGCTCACCAGGGTTCGAATTGTCGCAGTATTCCGATCGTTTTTAGCACACGGCTCGTCACGCGGAGCGGTGACGCCTACGTACCTGCGGCTTTGCCGCTCGATAATTTGCGATGGTTCTTTTCGGATAGCCTCTGAATCACGTTTGGCGTGATTTGCGACTGAAACGTGAAATCAGTGTTTTCAGTTGATGCGGCCAAGTTTGCTTGAGTTGTAGCACGGCAATGGAGCGTGCGGTCAGGAGATACGAACCCTCGCCAGGCCAGCGTGAGGGTTGTGCGTTTGGTCGCATTGTGTCGAGCAACGGCCACCAGAATTCATGATCGGGTAAC
>JAPLNX010000008.1 GCA_026400935.1 Planctomycetia bacterium
CCTACACCGGCAAACCGACACAATCGCAGCCCGTAGCTCGGTTCTGCCCACCGCACCGGCGCATCACCCGCACCACAAAAATCCAACAAGCCGCACTCCAAATCTAATGGCAGGTTATTTCTTGGTCGTGGCACTAGTGCCGATTGACCAAGTCGATGCACGGCAATTGGCGATGTTTGCAGTCAGTCACGTTGGCGGACTGCCGGAAGAGGTCTCGGCTCAACTGACCGGGAATCACGATCGAGCCTATTCACGCACGACTTCGCTCGCGGCGCTCGCGAACGACCAGATTGTCGGCGCGATTTTAACTCGTCGAGTCGCGGACGCGGCGGTCATCGTCTCCAGGATCGTGGCTGGCGAACATCGCGGAAGCGGGATCAATCTGGCGTTGATGTGTCTTTCGGCCCGGCAAGCCGCCAGCGAGGGGATTCGCACGATTGAGTTCGAGAGCGACATCCGTGGCAATGACACGTTCAAGCTGGCTCGCCGTTTTGCGGCAGAAGAGATTGGACGCCGGCAATGTTGGGGTGAAACGCTCGACACGACAGCCCCCGCGATCGCTCCGGATCGAATCACTAGCGAGCCGATTGCGGCGTCAGTTCAACCGACCCTTACGAGCCAGCACACTTCGAGCTTTGCCGAGTTACTCGAACAGCTCGGCATCTCGGTCGCCGTGACGACGTATCAAGCGGGCAAGCTGGTACTGCTGCGCGCGGATAACGGCACGATCAACACGCACTTTCGGAGTTTCAGCAAGCCGATGGGGCTGGCAATCGACGGCAATCGTTTGGCGATCGGCACGGCGGTGGAGATTTGGGAATACCACAATGCGCCAGCGGTGGCGAAGCGCGTTAAGGGGCCTACTGGCGGCACTCCCTCGCTCGATTCCTGCTTCCTCCCTCGTAGCTCGCACACCACGGGCGACATTCAAATCCACGAGATGGCTTGGGCGGACGACGAATTGTGGTTCATCAACACACGGTTCTCGTGCTTGTGTACTCGCGATGTGAGATACAGCTTCGTCCCGCATTGGCGACCGCCATTTATTTCGGCAATCGCGCCAGAGGACCGCTGTCATCTCAACGGGTTCTGTAGGTTGGGACTCGGTCCCGACCGCTTAGCAACAACGATCGGGATGGAGTCACAACCCACATTCTTCGTCACGGCACTCGGCGAGACCGACACTCAAGGGGGCTGGCGAGCCAACAAGCGCAGCGGCGGCCTCCTTATGGAAACCGGCAACAACGAAGTCTTGCTGCGTGGACTTTCGATGCCGCATTCGCCGCGAGTCTTCAACAACCAACTTTGGTTGTGTGAATCGGGCACGGGGACATTCGGGCGCGTTGATCTGCAAGCGGGGCGTTACGAGCCGATCGCCGCACTTCCTGGTTTCACACGCGGCATCGACTTCTTTGGTCGTTACGCCTTCATCGGCCTCTCACAAGTTCGCGAGTCCGCCGTCTTCAGCGGCATCCCGATCGCCGAGCAGCCACTGTCCGAGCGAGCGTGCGGCGTGTGGGTGATCGACATGGTCACGGGCCAAACCGTCGCATGGCTGAAGTTCGACGACGGTGTGCAAGAAATCTTCGCCATCACCGTGCTAGCGAACTCGCGCTTCCCGGACGTCATCAACGACCAGCCAAAGCTGATCGCCGACTCGTTCATTCTGCCCGATGAATCGCTCTCGTCTGTTCCCAATAAACTTCGTTTTGTCGAGGAGAAAAGATGACTTCCGTTACTTCAGTGTCCCAAGAGGGCAGCATCGGCTCGCCTTCGAAATGCGTCGTGTTGGTTCCGGCGTTTTCGCACATTGAGCCGGTGTGCGAGCTCGCGCTGCGGGAGTTGGAGGCTCGTGGTTATGTCGTGCGGCGTGCATTCGGGTATGCGGCGATCGACTACGGCCGCAGTGTGATGGCCAGCGCCGCGTTGAACGATGGGTTCGAGCAACTGCTGTGGATTGATGCTGACATGAGCTTTAACCCCGACTTCGTGGACCAACTTCGTCAGCATCAGTTGCCAGTCGTGACGGGAATCGCTGTCAAGAAAGGCGCCCGCGCGTTGGCTTGTGAACTGCTACCGGGAACTTAGGAAATCGTGTTTGGCCCGAACGGTGGCTTGCTAGCGGTTCGCTATGCGGGATGCGGTTTCTTGCTGACTCACCGCAGCGTCTATGAAGCCATTCAGAAGCGATTTGATCTGCCGCTCTGCAATCATCGTCCGCATCGACGGCCAGCCTTCTATCCCTTCTTCCAACCGCTGGTGGTGCCGGACGAAGGGGGCCATTTCTACCTCGGCGAAGACTATTCCTTCTGCGAACGCGCTCGGCAATGTGGTTTCGAAATCATGGCCGACTCATCGCAGCGGCTCTATCACATCGGCAACTACGGCTATAGCTGGGAAGACGCAGGCAATGGAACCACGCGGTATCGCTCATACACTTACAAGGTGGTGAACAGCGCGGCAGAGAAATGATGAGCTTGGCGACTGCGTTGCAATTCCAACCGACCCCTGGAATCACAGTGCAAACAAGCTGACGAACTTGTGCGATAACGACCTCGTGATTTTACCGAATCAGGCGGAGCGAGCTCGCGTCTCTGACGGCAGATATTCACAGTCTCTCAGCGCGGCTCAAAAGTCAGCGGATCGAATTTAAAGGCCGACATTCTCGTTATTGAGCTTCAGCAGCAGGTCGCGGTTTGTAATCGCTCCAGCGTTGTTGCCATTCTTCGGCGGACATGCTGCTGGCTTCTCCGAGTTGGATGCGGCGGGCGGTGGCCAGTTCAGCGAGGGCTTGCAGTGACTCGGCGGAGAGACTCGGTTCGCTGAGGAACTTTGAGAGATCGAGCACCGGGAAGTTGGGGGCTCCCAAAACGGCTCGATCGCCGACAACGGCCACATTGAAGATTGTCTTGGATGAGCCATTGCTATTGGTCGGGTAATGCATCGGCGCGGCGATGCGTTTACCGGTCGTCAGTTCCCAAACATGGACGGTGTCGGCTTTGTCGATTGTCAGACCGTGCTTGCCATCCGATGTGAACGCGACGTCGAAGACTTCGTGCGAGTGTTGCAGCGGCGGGCAGACCAGCGTTCCTTTCTGCCAGTCCAACAGTCGGGCGCGGCCGTCTTTGTTCGCGGAAAGCACGAGCTTCCCGTCGGGGCTGAACAGCACCGCAAACAAGCCCCAAAAGTCACCCGGATGTGGGATCGGCGGGCAACGAGCCTCGCCCGTCAGGAGGTCCCAGACTTGCACCGCGTTCTAGCCCGTGATTGCAGTGACCAGCAGTCGGCTGTCGGAGGAGATGTCGCTGGCAGTGCATACGCCACCCTTGAGACGCAATTGAATCGGTGGGAAACGCTCACGGCCCGACTCTGAGTCGCGAACGAAAACCTCGCCGCCCGTCGTGACCGTGATGAGAGCCGCTCCGTCCGGCGACCAGGTCACTCTCGCAAAGCGGGCGTGAAACGGATGGCCCCAAGGCCAATTTGTGTGAGTGAACTCGTGCTGGCGGCGTCCATCGTGAGTCCCGAAAACCAGCAGCGTTCCACCGGCCGCAACTGCGGAATTTTCGTTGGAGTGGCTTGGTCCCCCGGTGAAGTTCGCAGATAGGCATGCCAGTCGAAGCAGGCTGTCAGAAGTGCTCCATCGGGACCAAATGCAACGTCATGCACTTGATGCGGGTGCTTAAGAGTGATGCGTTCGCCCTGGGAAGAACTCATCTCGCATGTGCCAGCCGTTGCTGTGGCCAGCCACTGACCGTCGTGGCTGACAACAAGGCGTCCGACACTGGACACTGGCAACTGAGGACGACCGTTGATCGCGGCTCCCGACGAGGCGTCGATGCTGACAATCAGAGAACCACCCCCCGGCTTTGACGCGACGATGACCAGCACGCGATCTGACTGAAACACCGGCGACGTTTCGATCCCAATTCCGACATCGCGAATATGAGCCACGGGATCGAACAGCGGAACCGGTTGATCGGTGGAACCACCGATTGCAAACACGCGAACGAGGTTGTCTCGACAAGAAGTCGCCAGTCGATCGCCAATGTGATTAAAGATCAGCGAATGGACTTTTTGCGGATGAGCCAATTCGTGTTCGAGCACCGGCTTCTGCGAGCCCTTTGAGATGTTCCAAACTTGAACCACGTCACCGCTCACTGCCAATCGTTGTCCATCCGCCGAGCAGGCCAGCGACTCGACGGAACCCTTCGACTGAAACGTCTGGATGACGTCACCCGCTGGGACCGAGCGGACTTGAACTTCGCCATTCATCCGCCCGATTGCCACATGCCGACCATCGGGCAGCCAACACGCGTCCGTGAAGCTATCCGCGTGACTGGTCCAGGGAAGAACTTGCTCCGTCCGCCAATTCCAAATCTCGACGCGCCCGACCACGACAGTGAGCAGCAACTCGGCAATACAATCGGGGCATGGCTGAAACGCCAACCGCGTCACCATTCCGGGCTTGGTCAATCGGAGCGATGCGACGGGCATGACGGTCTGGTTCATGGCGTTTCTGGCCCGCAGACGGTTCGCCGCTTGCCGCTGCGCATCATGTGGCGTCTGAGTGGCCGCAGTCGTGAACCACAGCATCGCCCCCGCCGAATCTCCCTGTTCGGCAGACAACATTCCGCGTTCGGTTTGCATGTCGGCCACGAGGGATTGCGAGTACTGCCGCGCCGTCACGGCGGCTTGAGCGAGTTGCAGGTTCTCTGCCGCGTCTTTCTGTGCCTGATTCCGCGCTGAAGTCAGGTCGTTGGTGGGCTGTCGCCAACCCAAGTGGCTATCCCGAATGAATCGTCGCAAATTATCGAACGGCGAAGCCGCAGGGGTGCTCGTTTCCGAGTGTGCATCCCCCAAAACGCATGTGTTTGCGGCATGCGGTGAGACGGCGGGCCACGAACTGCACAGTCTGCAAATTGCAAATCTTATTTTGATAAAATTCTGAAATTCACGGCTTGATGCTGGAATAAGTTTCGCTGATCCGCAAAATCCGACACCAAAATTCTTAGTTAGTCCAGATTGAACCATTCGCCGTCGGGAGCAAGGCTGTGCTGTTTCATCGCCAGCCATTTCCAGTCGCCGGATCGCGCGAGGCTGCCGCTGGAAGCCTCGGAATTGCCGGGCGAGATTTCGACTTGATAGCGATCCTTGACCTCCCACTTTGCGTCTCCCCGCAGCCGGTCCCAGCCGGTCAGATACTTGCTGTTGAAGAGCGGCCGTCACTCGGCTTGTTGGACCGTTTGTTGCACCGGCTGCGCGGCTTGGCCGACTCCAATCCACGTCGCCTTGCCGATGATCTTGCCGTGATGCTTGTTGCCGGATGAATCGAGCAATTGCTCGCCGCCGTTTTCGTCGCAGTGGTAGAGGGCGAGCGTGTCGGCGTCGGGTTCCAAGCGAGTCTTCGGCGTGAAGTTGTCGTCGTAGCGCGCGATGCGGGAGACGCGCACTTCGTCGTAGTCACCGGAGAACGCCGCACTGCCCGACACGCTGAGACTGAACGGCTTGGATTGATCTTTGATGAGTGTCTCGTGTTCTCGATCACTCGCGACGCGCTGGCCATTGACGAACAGCCGGAAGTCCTGCCCTGTGCGAACGGTCGCCACGTGGGCTCGGCGGGCGAGTGCAATCGGCTGCGGGTCACGCACGAACTGAAACCCGCCGGTGTGAGACAACCCGAATGCCCAACTCGAATCTTCAATGCGGACAAATAAGCTGCTGGCGTCGGGCCAACCGAAGATATGTTTGTTGTCCTGCACTTTGCTCAATGGAGTGATCCACGCCTCGATCGTATGCGGCGCGGCGGGATCGAGCTTCAACGAGGGCATCTCGACATGCACGCCGGGCGAGACTCGGAGCGCGAAGTTCTTCTCGCCGGCAAGTGCAGCGGCACCAGCAGCGTCAGGCTGCAGCCGCGCCATGGCGATCGCCGTGCGATCTTTCGTGCGGTGCATGCCGTAGAGTTCCTCACCCGATCCGGAAAGGCTGACGCTGAAGAATTGTGCGTTGGCTGGGAGTGAAATCGTTACATGCTGCGGAGCCTCGAACGGCGCATCGAGCGACTTGCGAGTGGCTCGCCAGAGGCTGACTCCGTTGGGGGTGAACCGATGAAACATCAGCGTGAGACCATCTCCCGAAAGAGCGGCTCCTCCTTCGGTGTCCTTCGAGTTGATCTCAGGACCGAGGTTCTCAGCGGGACCGAACTCGGCTTCGCGATTCGCACGCCGCGAGATCCACAGATCGGTGTCGCCGTTTTCGTTCGGTCGATTCGAGTGGAAGAAGAGTTCCAGTCCGTTGGGTGAGAGTTCCGGTTCCCATTCGCCGTGATCCGAATTGACACCGGCTCCCGCCGAAACCGGCGCTGACCACAAGGCATCACCGCTGGGACGAGTACTCAGCCAAAGCTGAGAAATGCCGCCGGCCTCGATTTTGGTACGACAGACACACAGCACCAGCCCGTCGGCGGAAAGCGTCACGTCCGACAAATTGTGAGCGGGCTGATTGTTGATCGAATCTTCCACTGCGACCGGCGCGCTAAACGGCTCGTTCGTCGCGTGTCGCCATGCCTGCCAAAGGACCAATCGGCCGGTCCCTGCGGCTCGGTCTTCCCTTGCATGAAACCACAACGACAAGCCGTCGGCAGCGATCTTCGGACTGCACGCATTCACGCCCAGTTCGGCGATGTCTTGCGGCGCCGAGGCATCGCTCTCCGGCGGTGTCAGATGACTCTTCGGCGGCTTGGCAGGGCGAGTCCCCTTTTTGACGCGTGAGCTCGACCACAGATCCCGGTGGCCGAATCCGCCCGACCGCGTCGAGGAGAAGTACAGCGTCTTCTCATCCGCCGAGAGAAACGGACCCGAAACCTCCCCCACGTTGACCGTCTCATCGAGTTCGGTCGGTGCTCCGAACTTCGCACCGACCGAGTCGCGCGTCGCGACCCAGATGTGTTGCTCGCCGCGATTGGCCGCGAACAACAGCACGCGACCATCGGCACTCAGGCGAGGGAACCCATTCCAGCCTCCGGCAAAGCCCACATCCAGCGCGTGCGCGTTGGCGAAGTCGTCACTCTCCGATCGCCGAGTCGCCTGAAATATCTGCTCCGGCTTCCCGCGTGTGAACAACAACGTGAGGCCATCCGCTGAGACAAACACGTTGCCTTCGATCTCGGTCGTGTTGATCTCGGGGCCAAGTGGCTGCGGCTTCTCGAACGGTTCGGCCGGCGAGCGGCGACGCGTCACCCACACATTCTGATCGTTTCGATTCGGAGCGATCGGTCGCGTCGAATGAAACCACAGCGTCAGCCCATCGTGCGACAGAAACGGGCAGTAGTCGTTGTAAGAACTCGCGTCCTCAAACAGCCTCACCGCCGCTCCAAACGGCTGAGCGACATCCTCACGAGTGCTCAGACAAAGCTGGCTGGTTTGCCCGTCGGGTTCCTTCACGAAAACCAACGTGAGACCATCCGCCGTCACCGTCGGATGATCGTTCCACTGCTCGGTATTCACTCCCGCCCCGAAATTCACTGGCTCCGACCATTCGTAATCCGCCGAGACCAACGGCGACTTGCCGACCGCAACCTCAATCGGCTGGCCCTGCCCCGGCCCTGACTTCATGGCACAAGTTTTGTTCTGTGATCGGTTGGCAGTCGAGCTTGTGCTGGACGGCAACTGCGATTGTGTGTTGCAGTTGAGACGAGATTTGGGCACGTGAGTACCGCAAGACGAGGAGTGCCGGGTGAGAGC
>JAPLNX010000387.1 GCA_026400935.1 Planctomycetia bacterium
CGCAGGATTTCCAGTTGCCGCTCCGTCGCCTCAATCCGCACTGCCTTCCTTGGCATCGCACCACCCTCCGTTAAAGGTGATGCAGTAATGACACAAACTCGCTTTTTATGGAGGATCAATTCTCGGTCGTGGTACTAGTCTGTACGCCGTGGTTTCTGATGTATTTCACATCGCAGACTTGGCCACGCTCTCGCGGTTGAGCGGAAAACATATCTGGTCGGAGAAAACGGTCGATCAGCGATTTCACTATCGAGCACCAGGCTTATTCGTACTCGTAGTTCGTCTTTATCACCGTGAGTCGCCGATCGACTTGGAAGTGACTCCTCACATGTCTGGTTGCAAAAGCTGGGTCGATTTGCCAACAGCGATTTCCACCAGCGAGCTACAGCCGGTTCTCGATGATACAACATTTGAGACTCAACGATGTGAGATCAACGCATTGTTCTCTTAAAACTGGCAACAGGCCAGTCGGCGTGCGTAGCAAGGAAAAGCCATGAACCTCAAAAGAGAAGCACGAACTCGCGCGTTGAACGTTTTTGTGGCCTCTCTGTGTTTTTCGAGTTGTTTGTTTGGATGCTCCGGATCGGGCAATATGGCTTCGGTGTCGCCGACATCGACAACTCAAAAAGCCGCCGAACCGGATGGCCCCCCGAAAACTGCAGACGCTGCAGTTCGTCGAGTACTCGACGGCTTGCGACAGCAAAATGCTCGTGTTGTATGGGAGTTTTTTCCGCCTTCGCATCGCACTGAACTCGAAGAGTTAGTCCACGACGTTGCAAAAATACTGGACGACAACACGTGGGAAGCAACGGTTGCTGTTTGGCAGAAGGCTCGCAGGGTCTTGCCGCCAAAGGCGACTGCAATCTTTGGACAAGCCACTGACGGATTAATCGAAAAGGACTCGCAACCTGCTGTCAGTCCTCGGAGCCTACAACGACTCTTCGATAGCGTGGGTGACAGCGAATTGGCTGATCTAAAGCAATTGAGGCAAGTTGACCTCGGTATGTTTTTGGAAAAGACTGGCGGCGAGCTTTTGCAAACTCTGGGAGCCCTGCCGACAGGCGGAGCGATTTCCTCAAAAGCCTTTGAGAGTCTCGCAAAGGTGGAGGTGACGTTGGTCTCCACGTCGGAAGACTCAGCGATCGTCCGCATGAAGTGGCCGGATCAGGAAGCGACAGAGCACGCATATGTTCGAACCAATCGATATTGGCTGCCGAAAACGCTCGTGGAAAGTTGGTCAGAAGTCGTGGCGGACATTCGCAAACAAGCGATGGGTTGGGCAGATGGACTTAAGCAGCAACCCGATTCATGGAACGCTCGGCTCAAAGCGATTGATCAATTGCTGGATGAAATCGCGGCGACGAAATCGAACGAGGACGCACGTGTGACGTATCAAAGGGGTGTGCAACAACTAGCCGTAGACTGGTTTGGAGTGATGCCGACTGCTCCAACAAAATCGTTGCCTACACCGTCAGATTTGCCGGCCAAAAAACGAAAGATTCCGGACACCGAAGAAGTGTTACCGGATGAAAAGTAATCAACTCGCGCACTCGAACGCGGCGTTCGTCAGTCATTCGCGAAAATGAAACGTTGGGCGGCCTGCTGATACTGAGGCAGTTTAGTCGTCTTTCTCGCGACGAAACGGCGTTCTTTCGCGGAGTCAAAGACGGCAAACGTCCAAACGGCACCTCGACCCGCTCACCCGATGATAGTTGCCGGTCCAGTTTGGAGTGTGGCCTACTTTCGTTTCGTGTTCAACTTTATCGACTTCTTGGTCGGTTCGCGTCTGGTTGATTGCGATGATTCATCGTCATTGTCCTTCGAGGAAGACCGTTGATTGTCGCCACCAATTGACATCACAGCCAAAATGACAAATAGACCAATCACGCAAGCTGCGGCCACAGCGGACGCGATCCACTTCGGCGACTTTGCTCTTGGGTAATACACTGGAATGGCATCCGAACCTGAATCTGATGACTGTGCGGAGAGCTGATCCAAAAAGAGATTCAGCGTGTCATCGGGTCCGTTGATGGCAATTCCATCTACTGAATCCGCCGTTGATTCCGACACGACCTCCGGATCAGCGGGCGGCTTGCCATTTTCCATGACCGCAAGCCTATCAGCCAAATCAGCTGGAGTTTGAATTCGCTCTGCGGGATCAAGTCGCATCAGAGTCGCGACGATTTCATCCAACTCCGGCGGAACTTCAGATCGCAATGAACTGACGAGCGGCGGGACGAAGGTCGCTCGCGCCATTAGTTTTTCCATGATGTTGTCACCTGGAAACGGCAATTGCCCAGTAAGCATCTGAAACATCGTGCAACCGAGGCTGAACAAGTCCGCGCGAATGTCCGCATCTTTCGCACGACTCGCTTGTTCGGGTGCGATGTAATCGGGCGAGCCCATGATCGCACCGGTTCGAGTACGCTGGCTGTCATCGTTCTCCGTTTCGCTCACCAAACGGGACAAGCCAAAGTCCATGATTTTGACGACGGGATGTCCGCTGACCGAATCGACCGTCACCATGATGTTCGAGGGCTTGATGTCTCGATGCACCATGCCGTGTTCGTGAGCATGCTGCAAACCGAGCGCGATCTGCCGTGCCACATCACATGTCCAACTCACCGGAAGCGGACCATATTTCTTGAGCCAAGCCTTCAGGTCTCGACCTTCAACGTACTCCATCACCAGGAAGTAGCGATCGCCAATTAAGTCCGCATCAATGGCGGCGACAATGTTTGGATGATTGAGTGAAGCGGCTGATTGAATTTCACGCAAAAATCGACTGACAGCTTTCTCGTCTTTCAGCAACTCCTTCGCCATGACTTTCAAGGCCACGATTCGGCGAACCGATGATTGCTCGGCCTTAAGTACCGCTCCCATGCCACCCTGGCCGATGACGTCGAGCAATTGGTACTTGCCAAGAAAGAGGCGGTGATGGCCATTCTGAAGCTGTTGAGCCTGCCAAGGAGTGATCCAACCTCGCTTGATCAGCCATTTCGATAACCCTCGTGCCTCCGTGAAATCGCGAGCCGCATTTCTTGTGGCAACAAGCTGCTCCTTCGAGAGCAAATTACTCTTCTTCAAGAACTCGAAGTAATCACGGATTTGGGTGACAGTTGGCATGAATCAAGCGAGCAAAATGATAGTGATGAAGAGACGAACGACCGTCCTCAACATCGCAACCGGGAGACGGCAGGGGCGGGATCATAGTGTCCGGCCCTTTTGGCGGAAGCTCGATCCCAACAGACGCTGAGATAACGGAAATTGCCGCATGCAACGGAATCAAGAAGAAGACAAACTGGATTTCACCGCACGATGTGCTTGGCGTGTCGCGAAGCATCTCTTTGTTGACGCGTCCTGAATTCACAGCTTCGCGGCCGCGTCGCTCACGCCGTTAAGCTTTAGTTCGAAACTCTCACGAGTTCCACGACAACCAGTCCGTATTCGCCCGGTGCTTGCCCGTCGCGCTACTTTGTCATCGGCAACGCGTCGCACATCTGCAATGCAAGCAACGGGAACGCCGTACCACTGTAGGTGATGAAGTGCCAAGAGTCAGTATTTAAGGAACGAGTCCACCAGCGTCCTGACTCTCGCTGATTCGCCGACAGCCAAGCAACTCCCTTTTGCAATCGCTCATCATTGGCGGGGATGCCTGCTTCACGCAGCACGATGATTGCGAGGCCGGTCATGTGGCCGTCGCTGGGTGGATTGGCAAACTCCGCTTCCGCCTTCAGCTTTTCCGCTCGATTCCCTCTACCCCATGATTCCGGAGCAGCAAATGTGCGGATCGACCAACCACCATCTTCTCGCTGATGTTTGGCAAGCATGTCGATGAACTCTCGTTGCTTCGTATCATCAAGCAACCCCTTCATGCGACTATTCGCCCAAAGCAACAAAACTCGACCGTAGTCGTGTGGTGCCGATTCGGTTAGCAAGTAAGTTTTTAACTTTTCAACGGACGCAAGAAGTTTCTCGTTCTTTGTTTCGGCGAGTTTTTGCAGCCAGCCCGGAGCTGTGGCTACTGCCATCGCCGCAACCGTTGCTTCGTGAAACGCATCCGATTCATACGGCGGCCAACAATCGAGCGATCCCCAAGTCCCTTTGTCGTCTTGGATACTCAGCATCAGCGACAACGCTTGGTCTGTCTCTGCGGAAAGTTGTTTTGTGACACTCGCATCCCATTCGGCGAGGCCAGCCGCGAGATAGATCACTTGAGCGGGCTTTGTTGACTGCCGCAGCTTGACCTTCGGCTCGGCAGACATCGTCTTGAGTGTTTCTAGGAAGAACTCGCGAGTTGCTTCGCTCGGCTTGCCAAGTGATGCGGACAAAGCCGGCATCACCGTCATGTAGATTCCATTGGTATGGCAACTGACGCACTTCCGTTGTGCGCTCCAAGCCAACGAGCCTTGTTCGAGATAACTCAGCGCCTTCGAGACCGAGACTTTTTCTAACTTCGCTTCATCCGCTTTTGCAGCCGGGATTTTGATCTCTCCGTTTTCATATTGCGGCTGATCAGCGGCTTGAACAGGTAATCGTTCACGGATTCTAAAATGATCTCGCGTTATTTGGGATTTTCTGCGATCAGTAGGTGATGTCGTCAGTCGTCACGGAAGAACTGATTGCGAGACAAACGCCTGAAGCACAGGCGATCATTCGGTTGTTGTTGGC
>JAPLNX010000060.1 GCA_026400935.1 Planctomycetia bacterium
CGCAACACCCACGTCCCAATGAACCCGCTCCCGCCAGTGACCAGAACCGTTTCGCTCACGTGGGTTCCTTTTGCTCGACTAGTTCATCCGATTTATCGAAGGCTATACCGTTAATCGATCAAGAGTGGAGGCTGAGCCTAGCTCGTCCATCAATGTGCGCAGCCAAAATAATGTTGTCTTAAATCGAACCGCAGAACAAATTGCGTAGGCGAACCGGGCGGAGTCAGCCCCGGGAATCTTAATCAACGAAGTCCGTGGGCTGACGCCACCCGGCTCGCCTACATAGTTATTTCCGCGGGTCTATTGAGGACTCACTCGCCCTTCGCAAACGTGAAGATCTGGCCGAACGGGGTTGTGAGGTAGACTTCGCCCGCTTCGTCTTCGCCGTAGGTCATGACCGGCAGGTTGTCTCCTTGCAGGAGGTAGTTGGCGGTGACCTTTTTGGCTTTGTCGTCGTACTTCAGGCCCCACAATTTGCCGCTGACGAAGTCGGCGTAGAGGTAGCAGCCAACGAGTTCGGGAACCTTCTTGCCGCGATAGACGTATCCGCCGGTGATCGACTTGCCGACGGTGTGGTGGTATTCCCAAATTGGTTCGATCAAGTCCGCTCGCTTGTCGGAGCCGTCTTTGAATTTGTGCATTCCTTCGCGGAGGTTCCAACCGTAGTTGCCACCCTTGGTAATGAGGTTGATCTCTTCCCAGAAGTCTTGTCCGACGTCAGCCTGCCACAGCACACCGGTTTGACGATCGAAGCTCATACGCCACGTGTTGCGAATGCCCATGGCGTAAGCTTCGGTCGCAGCTCCCTCTTTGCCGACCCAAGGATTGTCTTTCGGCACGGCGTACTTCTTGCCAGCGTCTTGATGATCAACGTCGATTCGCAGAATCTTGCCGAGCATCGTGTTTGGGTTTTGTCCGTTCTTGTGCGGATCGTTGCCAGCACCGCCATCGCCCAAACCAATGTAGAGAAACCCGTCCGGGCCAAAGGCAATCGTGCCGCCGTTGTGGTTCCAGTACGGCTGCGGAATGCGAAGAATTTGCTCTTCCGACGCTGGGTCAGCCTTGTTTGGGTTGTCCTTCGAGACTTTGAATCGCGAGATCACCGAGATGTGCGGCACTTCGGTGTAGTACATGAAGAACTCGCCGTTCGTCTTGAACTTCGGATGGAACGCGAGTCCGAGGATTCCCTCTTCAAACTCTTCGTCCTTGTAAACCGTCTTCTTCTCCCAGTCCAAAAACGTCTCTGTGTCCTCGACGTCCGGCTTGTTCGGGAAGACGAAAATCTTGCCGGGTTGCGAACAGACGAAAAGGCGGTTCGTGCCATCGCCAGCGTTCGTCAGCAATACTGGCCGACGAAACTTGAGTTCCGGAAATGCTCGCACCGCTTTGACGGCGAGCGGAGTATCCGGCATCGGTTGCGGTGGATCTTGGGCCCATGAGACGGCGGTCAGCGAAAGGGAAAGAACGCACGCTAAAGTAAATCGAGCGAACATTGTGGCTCCATCGAGAGGGTTAAATTTGTATTGCTTGAAATCGGAAAATCGTTGGGGCGAGACATGAGCATTAGTCGTCAGACAACTTCGGGCCAACTGGAGACAACCACTTCGGCGGCGGAATCTTCGGCATTCGAGCAACCAGCAACAACACACCGATAATGATGACGAGGATCGGAACTTCGGAATCAATTGTGATAAATCCTGTCTGCCGTAAGACGGACAGGATGCTACTGACGAGGAACAACGGACCGACGACGACGCTCACCTTGTCAAAACCCAACAAGACAAAGCACAACACGCCGATGCTGGCCATACCCAGCGTCCAGATCCAATTGATTTGCGGGGCGATCCCTTGCACGGTCAGCAGCCAGCCGACACCGACTGTGATGATCAAGATCGGAATCGCCAGACTTTTGTTGCTGTCACTCATCAATGACCTCCAGTGAGCGTGAGTGTTTCGTAGCACAGACGGCTCGCCTGTGATTGCCTGTTGAAACATGAGCAGGCGAGCCGCCTGCTCTACGTTCTTTAATCACGATCCTTAATGGCTTCTTCCGGATCGAGGTTCAGCTTCTTGCGTTCCTCTTCGGTCGGCATTCGCAATGGGCGAACGATTCGGAAACCAACATGCAAAGCGTCGGTGAAGTACCAGATGCTCTTGGGAATTTGCGGGTCTTGAATCTTCCATTCCTTCTTCGAGAAGTAGCGAGACGCCGAGCGCAAGCCTTTCGGATCATCGTCCCAGGAACCGCCGCGGACGACGTGTGGATAAAGCTTTGTCACGACCGACAACGGATTCAGACGATTGGCCTCTTTCGAGAGTACGGCATATCGATCGGCGCTGTATTGATCGAGGCACCATTCGGACACATTGCCGTGCATGTCATACAGGCCCCAAGGGTTCGGCTTCTTCTTGCCGACTTGGTGATACTTCTCGTCGCTATTGTTGAAGTGCCAAGCGAACTCGTCGATCTTGCCTGCATCATCGCCGAAGGAATAAGCGGTCGTTGTGCCAGCGCGAGCGGCGTGTTCCCATTCCGCCTCAGTGGGGAGGCGATAGTAGTGGCCTGTCTTTTCGCTGAGCCATTTGCAGTACGTCTTCGCAGCGAGTTGGGTCATACAAATGGCTGGATAGCCATCATGTCCCATGCCGAAGGTCATGTCGGTGTAAGGCTTGGTCGGTCGAGTCACCGCATCGGCCTTCGGGTCAAGAGCGGTCGGCGTGAGGTTCAAAGTCTTGCGACGTTGAATGTCGAGATTGAAGCTCCAGATGTCGTACTCGTTCCAAGTGACTTCGTGCTTGCCCATCCAGAACGGCTCGACTTTGACCTTCACTTGCGGGCCTTCGTCTTTTTCGCGATCCGCCTCTGTGTCCGGGCTGCCTGCGGAAAATTCGCCGCCCGGAACCGCGACCAAGTCAAACGAGACTTCGGTCCCCGGAATTGTTTCCTTATAGCCCTTCATCTCTTTCTCGGTCTTGGCTTCCGCCGCAGGATTCGGTTCCGCCGCTGTCACAAACGAACCGAAACAGGTACCCGCGATTGCCAGCCCCAACACAAACGCACAACGCACGGCTTGCACGCGCCAAGACCAGAGGCTAAGTCTGCTCACACTCATGAAAACATCTCCCTTTTCATTGTTATTCGTGGCTCGTTTGTGGGCCGTCGTCGCGTTGCTTCTGCTGACTTCGACAGCTCAAGCTGATCTGCCACCGGAGACTCCGTCGCCGACAAATTCCGGCACTTTGCGGCGATTCGAATTTCACCGCAAGCAAATGGGAGTTCCGTTCGCGACGGCATTCTATGCCTGCGACGAAGAGGTCGCAAACAAGGCTATTTCAGCCGTGTGGTCGCGTATCGAGCACTTGAATTCGTTGATGAGCGACTATGACTCGAACAGTGAGTTAATGCGTCTTTGCCGCGATTCTGGACCCGGCAAGCCGATCGCAGTCTCTACGGAGTTGTTCTGCGTGCTAAGCAAGTCGAGCGAAATTTCCAAGCTCTCCGACGGCGCGTTCGACGTTTCGGTCGGGCCGCTGATCAAACTGTGGCGGCGAGCACGGCGGCAAAAAGAGTTTCCCGTTCCGCAGCAATTGAATGACGCTCGCGCGTTGGTCGATTATCGGAATATCCAACTCCGGAGTATGGACACTTCTGCCCGTCACTCGACACGATCGTTGACCAGTCAACACGTCGGGCAAAAGTGCCCGACCTACGAAAACGAGTCCGGTACCGTTGAACTGCTCAAGCCGGGTATGCGGCTTGATCTCGGAGGCATTGCCGTTGGCTATGCGTGCGATGAGGCGATCAAGGTTCTCCAACAGCACGGGATCACTCGCGCGATGATCGACGGCAGCGGCGACATCGTGCTCAGCAATCCACCGCCGGGTGAGTGTGGCTGGCGAATCGGCATTGCCTCGCTGCGCGAACCCGATGCGGAACCGACCCTGTTTGCTCGATTGGCGAACTGCTCGATCTCCACATCGGGCGACGCGTTTCAGTTCGTTGAACTTGGCGGGCAACGTTATTCACACATCGTCGATCCCCAGACGGGACTCGGGCTGACCGACCGTTGCAGCGTCACAGTGATTGCGCCAGACGGCATCACCGCTGATGCACTGGCCACCGCCGTCAGTGTGCTCGGTCCTGAACGTGGTCTGAAGCTGATTGAATCGCAGCCTTGTACCGCAGCGTTGTTCGCAACACTGAACGGCGAGAAATTGATCTCAAAACGTTCGTCGCGATTCCATTGGTGAGGCACTCATTCGCCGTTTTCGCCGTTCGCAGCACTACACATCCGCGAAACGTTCCGACTTGCCTGATTGGCAATACGGGCAAAGCGAACTGTAAATGATGCGATGGCAGCGTGGGCATTCGTGCGGACCGAGGCTCAACGGTTGAGGTTGCAGGCGTTTGTAAGTCAGCAACACAAACAGGACGATGATCAGGACCGACACGAGCCAACCATACGGTTCGAGCTTGTAGAACATGTAGGCCAGCACCGCGCCACAGATGACATAAATCATCAAGGTCTCGGCGAAATTGCGGCGATCAAAAATCGCACGCGTCGTCCGATTCAATTCATCGGCAACCTCTTCCTGCATCAAAGTCCGACGTTCTTGTCTCACCAAGTCCGCTTCAGGAGCGGCAACTGCCGTTAGTAATCGCTCGACACTATCGAGGATGCGGTAGGCGTCCTCAAACGAGAATTGCTGTTGGTGAGCCCAACGATTGCGGTACTCGCGCAGTTCACTGACCAAGCTGCGTTCGGCGTGTCCCAGCTTTGACCGGAAGACGCTATTCCATTGGTCCCACATCACGGTGAGCAACGAATGCGTGTCCCAGCGAATTTGTTCCCCTTTGTTGATCGCTACGCCACGATCTTCACGAAAGCTGCCACGAGCCGCCTCTTGCCAGTTATCGCGATAGAACGCTTGCAACTCCCGTTCAACAAACGGAGAAATCCCTTGAGTGAGCAACTCTAACGAACGGGCGATACGGTCTTGAGTACTAGGCATAAGAACTAGAGACGTTGCATCGTGAGGCCGAAGTCCTCGCGCTGTCCTTCTAAAGGGCGATAATCTGGGGAAGCCGCAACCAGTGTGAAAAGTATTGGCAACGTTTCAATCGGGCCGGTATTTCAGCGTGAGCTCCTCAGACTGTCCACGATCGTCGAATGACAAACCGTTGCCCTGCGGGTTCTTCCGCATGCTGCGCTGATCTTGAATTCAAATTCTTGATGCATAACGAACTTGGCAATTCGCCTTCCCGATCACGTGTTGTGTCCCGCAATCGTACGTTGTGTCCGGTCTCCTGACCGAGGCACACTGTTTGACCGCAGGTCTCGTCAACGACGGGGAGACCGGCGGTCGGTCACTCGTAGCTCGGTCGGAGATCGGCCATAAGGCCGTGGGCTTCAAGACCACGGCGTTTGAACGGCTGATGCTGTTTGAGGACCATCGCTGGCCAATTTGTGAATTGGGGTGGCACGTCCTGACTATCGGAAAGGGCGTGGAAATCGCGATCAACTCTGAACCCCACGCCCTTTCCAATGGTTAGAAAAAGGGGACAGTTCCAATACTGTTCGGCACGGGATTTGCGCATAATAAATATAAGAGTACAGTATTGCGCTTTCGCTCGGCCGTGCGCAACATTCCCGCATGGCACGCCGAACGTCAATCAAGCCGGAGATCCGTGACAAGGATCTCACAG
>JAPLNX010000517.1 GCA_026400935.1 Planctomycetia bacterium
GACAAAGTTCGTTAATGATCGCGTCATTCGTCGCCGCCGATTGAACCAGCCGAGCGACTCGACCAGTCGCGCTCGCGACCTTCGCTTCAACTTCCGGCGCGTTCATCAGGTGCAAAGCTTGTGACATCGTCGGTTCGCTGGAACGACCGCATTCGCACGGACTGGTCCGTTCGGGACGACCGAAGATCTCCAAAAAGTATGACGGCAACCGATTGTCCCACAACTCAATCGCCCGCGTTCCCGGCGGCCGGCCCTGAAACGATTCCGCTTCGCCGGTCGCTCGGCAGATCGCATCGAGCAGCACTTCGGCCGGCAACCGCTTGACGTAATGGTGCGAAAAGTTCTGCTCGTCATCGCGGTTGGTCGAGTTCGTGACGCTCGCCAATTGATACGTCCGAGAGTTCAGAATCAGTCGCATCAGCGATTTCAAATCGAACTTCGCGGCGACCATACGTTCCGTCAAATGAGCGAGCAGCGGTTCGTTCGTCGGCGGGTTCGTCGATCGGATGTCGTCTTCAGGCTCAACCAGTCCGCGTCCGAGAAAATGCTTCCACAAGCGATTCGCGACCAGCTTCGCAAACCACGGGTTGTCCGCCGCCACAAGCCACTGCGCCAGCACGCGCCGCGGATCGCTCCCTGCCTCGGCAAACACGACGCCGTCGAGCGGTCGCGTCGGCACCAGCTTGTTCGATAACGGAATCCGCGTCTCCCGCAACCCGGCGTGATACACGAGCACGCGGCCCGGCGCGATCGGCTTCCGTTCCAGCCCGTTGAAGAAACCGGACAGCCCATAAAAATCATCCTGCGACCATTTTTCAAACGGGTGGTGATGACACTGAGCACACTCAATCCGCACGCCGAGAAACGCCTGACTGACGATGCGGGCGAGTTCTTCCGACGTCTCGACCGCTCGGAACAAATTCACCGGGCCGTTCGTACCGGAGTTCCCCGTCGCCGTGATCAACTCAGCGACCCATTGATCGTACGGCCGATTGCGAACGAACTGCTCCCGCAACCAACGATGCAATTCGTAAGCGCCCCGCTCGCCCAACTTCTGCCGATCGACCAGCAAGATGTCGGACCAGACCAGCGCCCAATAGTCGGCGTAGTCGGGGCGTTCGAGCACTCGATCAATCCACCGCGCCCGCTTGTCCGCTCGCTGATCGTTGAGGAACTCGCGAGCCTCTTCCGGCGAGGGCAACGTGCCGATCGTGTCGAGCCACACGCGCCGCAAGAACGTCGCATCGTCCGCCAACTCCGACGGCACGAGCTGCATCTTGCGCAGCTTGGCCAATACCAGTTCGTCGACCGAATTTTGAATCGGAAACTCAAACGGCGTGGACGCGGCCGCTCGCGGCAACTGCAACTGCACGCTGGCAACTTGCCCCATGTAATGCACCGTGATCGCCGCCTCCCCCGGTACTTGCCCGGTGCGGACGATCCCGGCACGATCGACTTCCGCAATCAGCGGCGCGTTCGAGGCATATCCCGCCGCCGACGTCACATCGCGAACGCTGCCGTCCGAATAATGAGCGGTCGCCAAAATTTGTTGTCGCGACGCCATTTCCATCACCCGATCGTTCGGGCTGACCGACAGCCGGACCAACGTCGGCGACCCCGCTTGAGCCGCCGGAGTCCCCTGCCGAATCCACGCCAGCAACACGTCGTAATCGGGCGATCCGACCTTCACCCGCTGACCGCCGCCATGCGCCACGACTCCGGTCGCCTTGCCCAGCAACAGACTCGTTTCCGGATTGCTCGCAAACAGCCGCCGACCGCGACCCTCTTTGACCAGCGCATCGAAATCGGCCGCCGAATCGAATCCGAAGACCGACAGCTTGAATCCGTTTTGCCCCGACGCTTTCCCATGACAACCGCCGTTGTTGCAACCCAGCTTCGAGAACAACGGCAACAAATCATTCGCGAAGTCCACCGGCGGATACCCCGCGAAGTCACGCACGCGAACGGGAACGACGGCGTCCAATCCGTCGCACGTCACCCGCAGTTGCGTCTCGCCATCGGCCACGCCGACCGCGAGTCCCTCTTCAACGCGGACCACGTGAGCCTGATTGCTCTCCAAACGAACGCGATGCGTGACGTCGATCAACCGTCCGTCGGCTTGCTCGGCAGAGACAATGACTTGCTGAGTGCGATTGGTTCCAAGTAACACGATCGTTGTGGGTTCAACGTGAATTTTCTTAAGCAATCGCCTCTCATCCGCATGGCCTTGAGCGATCACGGTCAACCAGCAGTATCCCGCCAGCAATATCGCTCGCCATCGCGTCGCAAACTCAATCGGTCTGATTGCGGAAAAGAACTTCATACGCCAACGGACCTCGAAAATTCTGGACCGCACTTAAGCTTCGGCTGGACACGCGGGGAGCATAATACTGCCATGCTGGTGAAAAAACACCGAGTGACGAATTCGTCGCTTGAACGGTGGATACTGTTCTTCGCTTTCGACGAACAGAGCCGAGGAGTTTCATTCGAGATATTTGGTAATGAGGATCGCGATCCATTGTCTTCACTGTGGTTAGAAGCTGGCTCAAGCATTTGTGCTGATACAAAATCTTTCCCTGAGCTGAGATGTCCTCTGATCGAATTGCTCGATTCGCGTTGGTACCTTCTTGGTCATGTCCGACGTCACACAAATTCTTTCGCGCATCGAATAAGGCGATCATTCAACGGCTCAGCAACTGTTACCACTCGTGTATGGCGAATTGCGAAAGCTCGCGGGCCGCGGATCGGACAGAAAATCCAGGGCAGACATTGCAGGCAACGGCACTTGTTCATGAGGCGTACTTGCGTGTTGTGGAGGTGGATCGTGTGCAGCATTGGGAAAATTGCGGTCATGTTTTTGCCACTGCGGCAGAGGCTATGCGGCGGATTCTGTTGGTGAATGCTCGCCGCAAGATTCGACCACTCGCTCGTATGTTGAAACCGCAGACCGGCGGATGTCAAAATTTGTGGTTGTGGTTGTTCGTGAAGAGCGTTGAACTCTCGCTAACGCTTCGGGCTTGTATGAAATATCTCTGACGGAAATTTCCTCCGGCTCACGAATAATCCCGACTATCGCGTTCCGGCTGATCGCCATCGACATTGAGAGACACATGATGCTTACGAAGACTTGGCTGGATTACATCCCGTTATGGGTACTGTTCACGGTGACGGTGCTGTTGGTGCTAGCGGCGATTGAAGGGGGATACCGTCTCGCCGTTTTCCGAAAGCGACAATCGGATAAGGAGATTGATGCTCCGATCGGCTCAGTGGTCGGTGGCATACTCGGCCTGTTGGCCTTTCTCCTGGCGTTTACGTTTGGGATGGCTGCCACTCGCTTCGATACGCGACGGCAATTGCTGCTCGACGAGGTGAATGCCATCGGTACTTGTTATTTGCGAGCAGACTTGGTGCCGGACCCAGAGCGTGTCGAAATTCGCCAACGCCTGCGGGAGTACGTTCATCTTCGAGCCGAAGTGATAAAGCAACCTCAGACGCTGCCAAAAATCCTCGCGCGTTCAGAAGCATTGCAGGACGAGTTGTGGTCTCAGGCGGTCTTAGTCGCAAAAAAAGATAGCAACTCGGAAATGCACGCCTTGTTCGTCGATTCGCTGAATGTCGTGATCGACTTTCACACGAAGCGCATCGTCGTTAGCCAGTACCATATCCCCAGCATTATCTGGCTGGCCCTGTACGGTCTCTCGATACTCTCGATGGTCGGGGTGGGCTATCAATTCGGACGAGCAGGCTCGCGCGACTTCGCGATCATTTTCTGTTTGGCTCTGGCCTTTTCGATTGTGATAGTCTTGATTGCGGATTTGGATCGCGTCTACGAGGGAATCCTGCAAGTCAGCCAACAACCAATGATCGAACTCGACCGTAAACTCGGAACCTCGGTCCCTAGAAGGGACGAACGATAGACGCTCGATTAACACTCCGCGTCTCAACTCCAAGTCAAAGACGATGATAGTTCCTGTGAAGTCGTGGAAGTTGAGTTAGTTCGTCAAGGTTAAAAGGATGCTCTTCCATCGAATTAGGGCGGGGGTTAAGGTCCGCTCACACTTTCATTGGCAAATGCCGATAGGGTGATCGTTGGAGGTTCTGGCACCATTATGGTTCGTTGTTTGACAGTTCTGATCGCGCTCGTGGCTCAAGGCATCGCTTTGATGTCGCCGGTGTGCTTTGTTCGCTGCGTCGGCGCGGACGGGCATGAGTGCGTGGAACTCGCGGGCATCGGCTGTCATTGCGGGGTTTGTGAGACCAATGAGTCCCTTCCGCAGTTGTGTGCTGTGACGACTTGCGACCATTTTCACGATGACGAGGAACAAGAAGTTCCCGAAGGCTGGCAAGTCCGTTGTGATGAGTGTTCGTGCCAGCATTCGGTTATTGAGTCGGTTCCGCAGACGCAGAATAAGTCGCAGGTGTCCGATGCGTTACAGGCGTGGCATGAAGTCCTATTGGCTCTAAACTCGTTCGATGTTGTTGCGACCGACAGCCGCTTGGACTTTGCGAGCCTCTCGCTGTTGAGGCCACATGAGTCACCGCAGTTGGCCTTATTGGCGACCGTTGCACTGCGCGTCTAGTCCTCTTTCGCACGACGCGGTTTCGCGGAGTTTGATCGTCCGCGAGTTCTTTTTTCCGTGTCTGTGATGCCAATTTTGATTTTTGATTGAACCGCAGAGCACATTCAAAATCAAAATCGAACATCTGAGCGGGCAACGCCATCAGCACGGACATCGTTACCAAGGGTGACATGATGCGAATTCCAAAATCACTTTGCTTCCTCGGTGTTATGGCTGGGCTTGGAGCCGGCGCTTTCTTCACGCGCGATCGCTGGATTGTTTTGATCGCTTCTCGCACGACACCGTCCGAAGCAGTTGAGGAAGCGGCCACACCGATTCCGGAGGCGAGCGTGCTCAAGCTCAGTCCGCAGGCTCGCAAAAACTTGGGGCTGGTCGCGAAGGCTGCGAAACCCCAAACGTATTGGAGGACGATTCAAGTCCCCGGCGCGATCGTGGATCGGCCGGGCCGTTCTGACCGAGGCGTGACTGCTCCCGCTGTCGGAGCCGTTGTTCAGATCCACGCCTTCCCTGGCGACACGGTGAAGCCCGGCGATCGTCTTTTCACGCTGCGGCTTTTCAGTGAGTACCTCCAGAACACGCAGTCGGAGTTGTTCAAGGCCACTCGCGAGACATTACTGGTGAAAGAACAGAAGGTGCGTTTGGCAGATGCGGCCAAGAACGGCGCGATTCCTGAGTCACGGATTGTCGAACTCGACAATCAACTGCGTCGGCAGTCCGCCGCCATTCAGGCGTATCGCCAAGACTTGCTGACGAGAGGGATCACCCCGTCACAGATTGATGGTGTCACGGAAGGGAAATTCGTCTCGACCATTGAAGTCGTCGCGCCACCGCCTGTCGCGGATGTGAAACGCGAACCGGAAATTGAACAAACTGCGTTTCCTTTGGTCGATCAACCTGCTGCTGGACCGGTCTACGAAGTTCAGGAACTCAAAGTCGATCTTGGTCAGCAGGTGCAAGCCGGGCAGCTACTTTCAATGCTGTCCAACCACCATTCGCTCTACATCGAAGGACATGCTTTTAAGCAAGAAGCTCCGTTTCTGGAGAGGGCGACGCAGAATGATTGGCCGATCCAGGTCGAGTTTGCCGAGGACGACCAGGCACATTGGCCATCGCTGGAGCAGTCCTTCCAGATTCGGCATCTCGCGAATTCCATTGACCCCACCAGCCGTACCTTTGATTTTTTCATTCCGCTGACGAATCAATCACGAGGCTACGAAAAAGAGGGCCAGACGTTTCTGGTTTGGCGGTTTCGACCGGGGCAGCGTGTGCGGTTGCACGTCCCGGTGGAAGAACTCAAAGACGTGCTCGTGTTGCCGTCCGACGCTGTTGTGCGAGAAGGGCCGGAAGCCTACGTCTTCCGTCAGAACGGGGATCTCTTCAATCGCATCGCCGTGCATGTTCTGTATGAGGATCGCTTGCACGTCGTGCTGGCCAACGACGACAGCATCACGCCGGGGCTGTATCTCGCGCAGAACGCAGCGGCATCGCTCAATCGAGTGCTCAAGGCACAAGCCGCCAACGGTGTGCGTGCCGATGTTCATGTCCACGCCGACGGCACGGTACATGGGGCACATTGATTTTTGATTTTCGATTGAGAGAGAGGCGATGACGGAATCTGAATTGAAGAGGCTGAGTTCGCGGCCAAACTCGGCATTGTGGTCGAGAAAGCAGACGAGAGCGGCTACTGGCTTGAGCGAATCATCGACGGTGATCTGCTCAAGAAGACGCTCGTCGAGCTGTTGCTCACCGAAACAAACGAACTAACCGCGATCATGACCGCCGCGCACTATACGGCTCAGTCTTCAATCAAAAATCGAAAATTCAAAATGCTTAACGCCGTCATTCGATTTTCGCTTCGCTACCGGATGCTCGTCGTGGTGATGAGTCTCGCCCTGCTCGTTTATGGCTCGTACCTCGCCACGACCATGCCGATCGACGTGTTTCCTGACCTCGATCGGCCGCGTGTCATCATCATTACCGAATGTACTGGGCTCGCGACCGAGGAGGTGGAGACCCTCGTGACTCAACCCATCGAGGTGGCTTTGCTGGGCGCCAGCGGCGTACAAGCCGTGAGGAGCCAAACGACCGCTGGTTTGAATGTGATCTACATCGAGTTTGATTGGACCACGGAAATCCGAGCGGCGCGGCAAACAGTTCAAGAACGACTCGGCACACTGGCCGGAGTCCTGCCCGAAGGGATTCGGCCGCAGATGACGCCGCCCGCTTCGATCATGGGTCAGATCGTCATTGCTGGGATCTACCGTCAGTCGGGACCGAACGGAGGCGAGTTGATGCCCGTTGGCAAGACGGGGTTGCTTGCGGAGTTAGTTCACGGCAGTGGCAAGTCGCGACAGGTTTCCGTCTGGCATCCAGCCGAGCGGCACCAACTCGATTCGTGGCAGTCGGTGAATGTGGACAGCATCACCTGGGCGGACGTTGCCGAACAACGCAGAGCCACGCTGACCATCAAGGGGCAGCAGCACGACATTCATTTCCCAACGGCAGAATCCCAGCAGATGGCATTGCGGACGATTGCCGATTGGGTGATCCGGCCGCGATTACTGAAAGTCACCGGCGTCGCAGAAGTGTTCATTCAAGGTGGTGACCGCAAGCAGTATCAGGTGCTCATTGATCCGGCCGCGTTGTTGGAATACGACGTGACGCTGCAAGAGGTCGAGCAAGCCCTCAAGGAAAGCAACATCAACACGAGCGGCGGCTTCGCGGTGCAAGGCGAAACCGAGCGACCGATTCGAGTACTGGGGCGGTTGGGACCGGACTCAGCGATGGTTCTCGACGACCTGCGGAGAATCCCGATCAAGGTCCACCAAGACCGCTCGATCTTGCTGAGCCAAGTCGCGCAGGTTGTCGAAGGACCGCAGTTCAAACGGGGCGACGGCAGTGTCAATGGCCGGCCGGGCGTCGTTTTCACAATCGTCAAGCAGCCACACGTTGATACGCGCTCGCTGACCGACCGACTGGAAGCAGCACTGAAAGAAGCGGAAGCCTCGCTGCCGGCCGACATCGTGATCAACTCGGAGCTGTTCCGGCTCAAGAACTTCATCGACCGAGGCATCTTCAACGTCGGTGAGGCGCTCGTCATCGGGGCCGTGCTGGTGCTCATCATCCTATTCTTGTTTTTGCTCAACTTCCGCACAACTTTCATCACGCTGACGGCGATCCCCCTGTCTCTGGTCATCACGACGCTGGTGTTTCGCATCATTGGAAACGTGACCGGAACGCATCTCTCTATCAACGTCATGACGCTGGGCGGCATCGCGGTCGCGATGGGTGAGTTGGTCGATGACGCGATTGTCGATGTCGAAAACATTTTTCGGCGGCTGAAGGAGAACAATCGTCGTCAACGTAGCCGTCACGCTTCGCAGGACGAGCCGAGCGTTCAACCGACGTCGAAGTCTTCTGAGCATTCAACGCTGAATCCCGCTTCGGCACGTCACGCGGAGCGTGACGGCTACGTATCGCCACTCCAGGTCGTCTATGAAGCCAGTAAAGAAATCCGCAGCGCGATCGTGTTCGGCACGGCGGTTGTGATTCTGGTTTTCCTGCCGTTATTCGCGCTGTCCGGCGTGGAAGGGCGATTGTTCGCGCCGCTCGGCGTGGCTTACATCGTTTCGATTCTGGCATCGCTGATCGTGTCGCTGACGGTGACGCCCGTGTTGTCGTACTACTTGCTGCCGCAGTCGAAGGCGACGCATGCGGAACACGACGGAGTGTTGCTGCGGTTCTTGAAATGGGGCGCGACGTTTCTGATCCGTCTCAGTATGGCTCGGCCGAGTTGGCTGCTGTTGCTGACGTGGTTGCTGGTTGGGTATGCCGCGTGGGAGATGTCGCACTTGGGGCGAAATTTCCTGCCGCAATTCGACGAAGGGAGCGTCCAAGTCAACGTGACATTGCCGCCGGGTTCATCGCTGCAAGCGTCGAATCAAACAGCCAAAGTTATCGACGCGAAGTTTGAGCAGATGCAGAAGTCTGAGAAGAACCGCAAAGGAGAGATCATCCACTTCGTCCGCCGCACGGGCCGGGCAGAGATGGACGAGCACGCAATGTCCGTCAGCGCCAGCGAATACATCCTCAGCATGAATCCGGAAAGCGGTCGTCATCGCGAAGACATCCTGAAGCAACTGTTGGCTGAACTGCGAGAAGAAGTGCCTGGTGTGGACATCGAAGTCGAACAGCCGTTGGCCCACCTCATCAGCCACATGGTCTCCGGAGTTTACGCGCAGATCGCGATCAAAATTCACGGCGACGACCTCGACACGCTGCAGCAACTTTCCGAGCGAGTGAAAGCCACGGTTCAGAGCGTGCCGGGTGTCACGCCTCCTGTCGTCGAGGCGATTCGTCAGACCGAAGAACTTCACATTCGGCTACGGTCGGACGACCTCGCGTTTCACGGACTGACGCGAGCCTACGTCGCTCAGGTCATTCAGACGGCTTTGCAGGGCGAAGTTGTGTCCCAAGTGTTGGAAGGACAGCGACGGTTCGACTTGCTGGTGCGGCTAGAAGAGAACTATCGCACGGATTACGCGAACCTCGGCCGCTTACGCATCGACCTGCCGAACAATCGTGGCCAGATCGAACTCCGCGAACTGGCCGACATCGGCGAGGGAGTCGGCCCCAACGCCGTCAATCGTGAGAACGCTCGCCGCCGCATCGTCATCCGGTGCAACACGCAGGACCGCGACCTCGCGAGTGCTGTCGCCGAAATCCAACAGCGAGTCGCCAACCAGATCACACTGCCCGAAGGTTACTTCATCGAATATGGCGGCCAGTTCGAGAGCCAACAACGAGCCACGACGCTCATTCTCGTGCTCGCGGGCATCTCGGTGATCGGCATGTTTGTCGTGTTGATGATTTTGTATCCGTCCGTGCGAATCGTCTTGCAGATCCTCAACGCTCTGCCGACCGCGTTCATCGGCGGCGTGCTCGCGTTGGTCATCACGCAACAATCGTTGACGGTCGCGAGCCTTGTCGGCTTCATTTCGCTCGGTGGCATTTCCGTCCGCAACGGCATTCTGCTCGTGACGCACTACTTCCACTTGATGAAAGAAGAAGGCGAAGACTTCACGCCCGAAATGGTCGTGCGCGGCAGCTTGGAGCGACTTGCTCCCGTGTTGATGACGGCTCTGACGGCCGGCATTGGACTCGTGCCGCTCGTGCTCGGCGGACAAGAACCAGGGCGAGAGATTCTATACCCCGTGGCCACCGTGATTCTCGGAGGACTCGTGACCTCGACGTTCTGCGAGTTCCTCATTCACCCCGGTTTGTTTTGGAAATTCAGCGGCAAGGACGCCGACTCGCTCGTGCATCAAGCTCAATCAGAAGGCGATCACTTGTTCGGATGAAACTACCACTGACTTCACCCCCCGCGTGAGGCACGCAGGTTAGATCGCACACCCTCACGCAACATCGACTCTCAGAAGGAGACCTCGCCATGACCCGCTTCGCATTGCCCACCAGTTTGCTGCTCACACTGACGCTCGCCCTCGGCTGCGGAGAAGCAGAGAAACCCGCTCCCGCGAAGACACCGCCAGCATCAAGCACACCGGCTAAGGACGATCACGGCCACGCTCATGGTCACGACGGTCACGGAGCCGGCCCTCATGACGGCACGCTCGCCGATTGGGGCGGCGGCAAGTGCCACGTCGAGTTCACCGTCGACTACGACAAGCAAGAGGCGACCGTTTACGTCTTGGGTGACGACGAGAAGACCGCCGTGCCGATTAAGGCCAGTTCAATCCTGCTGAATATCAAGGCTCCGAAGTTCCAAATCGAACTCACCGCCACACCGCTGGATGGTGAAGCCGAAGGAACCGCCTCGCGATTCGTCGGCAAACACGAAAGCCTCGGTAAGGTTCAGGAATTCGCCGGATCAATCAGCGGCGAAGTCGATGGCACGCCCTACGTCGGCGATTTCCAAGAAGAAGCTCACGGCGAACATGTTCACGACCACAAGCACAAGTAATCTTCGATTCCAGAGCACGTCATCGTGCTTTCGGATTGCGATGTTGGGCAGGAATTGAAATCGCTCGGTGCGAATGTGCTCATGCTGCTGAAGGACGCAACGTTGCAGGATTACTACTCGTCCGACCGGACGCTGCCGGAGTTGCATGGAGGCAGCATCCTGTTGTGGGACTTGCCGGACGTAGAAGTGTCTTTCGCCGAAGTTGTACATCTCAGCGAAGGTCGTGAATCGCAACGCGACACCGACCGGCATCCTTCCACAAAGCGAGTTTCAAGCGAAGGCTGCGTGAACTGCTCTCAGGCGGTCGCGAGCAATTGATTCCTGGTAATTGGCGACTTGGTCTGCCAATTCTTGCATTGGAACCATTATACGTCCGGAACACTGTTGGCAGAGCGATATGGACTTGTGGAGAGGCTGAAGAATGAAGGCGCCGCTAGCATCGGGGCGTTGGTGATCAACACTCTGATTCGTTCACACCGATCCGTAGTCTCCGAATTTCAGAGTGAGCCGATCGCCCGCAAGTCGGCGCGGATTTCTTCATAGGTGGTGGTGTAGGCGAGCGTCGCAAGGGTTGGCGTTGTGCCTCGGCGAGCGCAGGCCGTGGAATAGAGTTCTGGCCACCAGTTGTGGTGTTGGGTTTAGCCTTGTTCGAGATAGCGGCGCCAGTGGCTCATGACTTTGGACCAGCAGCGGTCTCCGTAGTCGAGGGCGGCGGTTAGGTTGGGGAAGTCGGGGACGTACCACTCGCGGCCGATTTGGGAGTGCAAGACTTCGTCAGCCCAATCGAAGTCTTGGAACAGTGTTGCGAGCGGAATCCCCGAAGCTTGAGCGACCTCCCATTCGTAGCGTTTGCCGTTACGGGGCATCAGGCCTTGCTCGATGAAGAATAAAACTGCGTGGCGTTCTTGTGGTGTGAGTTGCGTGTTGAGATTCAGAGACCACGTGAAGTTGATTGGTATTTTTGACCAGTCGAGGCCTTGGCTGACGAAACCAACCTCACCGAGCATTGCGTGACGGGCTTCATCCCAAAGTTGCCGGGACATGTCGCGATAGAACTTCCACGGCTTTCCGGGCGTTTGATGGATGATGCTGGCCATCATTTCGGGGACGTCGATTTCTCGCAACCGCTTGTAGAACAGCATCAGCACTTTGTCTTGTGGAGCGAACCGCTCGTCGTAGAGAAAAGCTTCCGGGTTGACGCCTCCGTTGTATGAATCGTGAAAGCGAGCGTCTCGTTTCGGCACCGGGTCGAACTCGTAAGGTGTCGCGGAAAATATCGGCGTGAGTTCCTGTGATTGCTGAGTCTCTTGGCCTGAGACGCCGCCAGCAGCGAGCAGGCAGTTCTGCAGCAATCTTTGCCATTCTTCGAGTTGGTCCCTGCTGTGATGTTGCGGCGATCGCTCACCCGACAGGGCACGCACGCCCAAGAGTGCGTCATAACCAACGTTTGAGATTTCCCTCAGCTCAAATGAAGCGAAGCGGACGATGCGGACAGACGGCGCGTCGGCCAGCGGGTTGGTTGTTTCCTTGTAGCATTCCAGTGAGCGACACAATTCTGAGACCACGGTGTAAGCGCCGACCAACAACGCTTCGGTCGTCGGAGCACACAGGACTTCGTCACAGAGCAACTGCAGCGCCGAATGCGGAACCTCTTCCAAGCCGAGCGGTGGCTCGCGCATTTCTGAGACTCGCGTTCGAATGGCAGTGGCATGTTCAGCAAAGAGGTAAGCGTGGTGACTGAAGATCGTCTTCAGTTCATAGATCGGCTCGGCGGTGACGCGAGCAGTTAGGATGCCGTGAAGTCGGCAGAAGAGATAATGATGCCGCTTGTGCCATTCGACGCATTGAGCGACCGAAAGGCCGGGGCGTTGAGCTGCTTCAAAATCGCAGAGGCCAGCCAATGGCGGAATACGCGGCGTTGGGTAGTTTGATTCCACGTTAAGTTCCTCGTAGGAAGTCGTCATTGGGCTTTGGTCGTGAGTGGTTGGTCAGTAAAGTGTTTTCGCGAACGTTGAAATGCAATCCCTGGAGATCGAGTCATGCTGAGCGTGCTTGGCCAATCCGGAAAACTGTGTGATGGTGTGACTCGCCGCGAGGCGATGCGGGTCGGTGGGCTGTCACTATTTGCGGGAATGACGTTGCCTCGATTGTTGCAGGCGGCTGAATCGAATTCTGCAAAACGATCGGGGCGAGCGAAGTCGGTAATCTTGTTCAATCTGCTTGGTGGTCCGAGCCAACAGGATATGTTCGATTTGAAGCCGGATGCCCCGATCGAAGTTCGTGGAGAGTTTCAACCAATTAGTACCTCGTTGTCGGGTCTGCAGATTTGCGAGCACCTGCCGAGCACTGCCAAGCTGATGCACAAGGCATGTCTGATTCGGACGGTCACGCACGGGTACAACGCCCACAATCCGCTCAACGTTATGACCGGATTCAGTGGTGGCAAGTTCGATCAGTTGCGGCCGGAGCCGACTGACCCGCCCGATATTGGCGCGGTGTGCCAATATCTCGGTATGGGCTCGCGCGACATGCCGGGGGCGGTTTGTTTGCCGTGCTATCCAGGATGGGGTGAAAGCTCGATGTATCCCGGTATTCGCCGACCGGGGCCATACGGCGGTTTTCTCGGAAGCCAATTCGACCCGCTCTTCGCCGTCTGCGAGCCAAAGTTCGACCGTGAACCGAAAGTGGCGTACTACGACCAAGTCATTCCTATGGGCGAACCGCGATTGCCGACGCTCGACGAACTGCCGGAGATCACCGTCAATCGTTTGGACCGTCGACGCGGGATGCTCGATCAACTCGACAGGCAGTTTGAACAGACGCGACGTTCGGGAGCGATCGACCGGCTGAATCATTTCCAACAACGCGCGTTCGACATGCTTATCTCCAGCAAAACGCGAGACGCCTTCGATCTGTCTCGCGAACCCGACTCGTTGCGAGACCGCTATGGTCGCAATATGAGCGGTTCGAGTTTGCTCATCGCACGAAGACTCGTCGAAGCGGGTGTGCCCTTTATCAGCGTTCATGCCGAGATATTCGGGAGGTACGGCCATTCGTATGACATGCACGAGAACAATTTCGGGATGCTCAAGGATGCGAACTTACCGATTCTTGACACGGCATATCCCGCTCTGATTGCGGATCTCGAATCGCGAAGTTTACTCGACAGTACGCTGGTTGTCGTGATGGGTGAGATGGGCCGCGCACCGCGAGTCAACGGCAAGGCGGGCCGAGATCACTGGCCGCAATGCGGTTTCAGTTTTCTCACCGGTGGCGGCGTGAAGGCGGGCTGCGTCTTCGGCGAAACTGACAAGCAAGCGGCATATCCGATCAGCCATCCGGTTTCACCAGGCGATATCGTCGCGACGATCTATCAATTGCTCGGCGTTGATCCACACTTGATGGTTCCTGATCGCACGAATCGCCCGATCCATGTCGCTCACGGCGGTGAACCGATCTGGGATGTGATTGCGTAAACGGCCGAGTGTTTCGTGCAGCTTACATCGTGCCTCCGCGCGTCTCGATTTGTCGTCGAACCCATCGCGAAAACGAAAAAGCCGGGCGAAGTGCGGAGTTACCGTACTGCGTCCGGCTGGTATCTTTTCGCTTTGAACGAGCTAACGATTGCCGACTATTTCTTTTCGGCTGTTAGCTCTTTGGGAGCATCAGATTTGAGAGTGTTTTCACGTTGAATCGCCTCGTAAACCTCTTGGCGATGCACGGAAACCTCTTTCGGCGCTTCGATTCCCAACCGAACCTTGTCGCCCCGAATATCCACCACCGTGATGACAATATTATCACCAATGATGATGCTCTCGTCGCGTTGTCTCGACAGCACAAGCATCACAGAACTCCTTCTCATGATGCCGACAGGGGTCGGCCACAATCCGCTCGTGGTAAAGGCCAGTGAGATGAATTCAAAATGCCAGAAATCTTTTCTGAAGATTGATCTCGTGAAATTTTGAAATTCGTTCGGCTGGCTGCATCTCCGTCCGTTCGCCCACGCGATCCGGTTCCGGCGGCACAATCGTTGTTTGTGTCGTGATAGGGTAATCGTCAGCGGCGTGAGCAGACCGAAGTCTTGATTCCCAAAAACTGATGACGTTTTCAAACGAAGGTCGGACTCTTCCGCCTTTGCCGGGGGTGTCTGATTTGCGGGGGTCGAGTACTTCTGCTTAAGCTCGTACCCGGAGCATCAGTGGGGCCGAATTCTACACGCGTCACCAGTATTCGGCTCAAGTTTTCTGGCGACGATTGATTAACGATGATGATTCTTCCACTCACCAGGACCAACGTCATGAAGCGATGTCTGTTTCTATTTGCTGTTTTTGCTCTCACTCTTTTGCCGCAGACCGTCGAGGCAGCAGATAAATTGCGTTTGATGATTATTGACGGTCAGAACAACCACAATTGGCGTGCGACCACTCCAATACTCCAGGAATTCCTGACGCGGAGCGGTCGCTTTGAAGTCTCCGTGGTAACAACTCCAACGGAGAAATCCCCCGCAACAGATTGGAGTGCGTTCCAGCCCAAGTTCAGCGAGTTTCAAGTCGTGCTTAGCAATTACAACGGTGAGATGTGGCCGGAGTCGGTTCAAAAAGGGCTTGAAAAGTTTGTGAGCGACGGCGGTGGGCTCGTCATTGTTCATGCGGCGAACAACGCGTTCTCGGGATGGTCCGAATACAACACAATGATTGGGCTTGGCTGGCGAGGTGCAGATTTCGGAGATCGCGTCACCACAAACGACGCTGGCGAAACTATTCGAACCGAAAAAGGAAAAGGGCCTGGTGCCGGGCATGGATCACAGCATGAATTTGCGATCCGACTTCGCGATACGGCACATCCTGTCGTGAAAGGGATGCCAACCGAATGGCTACATGCGAAAGACGAGCTCTATCACGGTCAGCGTGGCCCAGCAGTCAACATGCACTTGATTGCCACCGCATTCGCGGATCAGTCAAAAGGTGGTACGGGAGCTCACGAGCCGATGATTTGGTGGATTCCGTACGGCAAGGGTAAAGTCTTCACAACGGTCATGGGGCACGCAGATTACTCGATGAAATGTGTCGGTTTTCAATCGGTCGTCTCACGCGGCTCGGAATGGTCGGCCACAGGTGAAGTGACTTTGCCGATCCCAGAGAATTTTCCGAAGGCCGACAAAGTCAGTTCGGCACCATAATTGAAAAATGCGGTTAGCTCTCAGAAATCTGGTTCGCTACCAACCGGAGACGTGAGGGCTATACTCCGTACCCGAATTCAGATTCTCCTAATGTTTCCAACCGATTTCGTTCCTCGATTTTCAACTAACAACATGGCCGACTTCAATAAGTACGATCCGCGCGTCGATTCACTCGTCATCGAAACCAAAACGTTTTGGGATACTGCGATTGGCACGTTGTCTGATACCGACAAGCAATGGCTCGCCGCCGCGATTCAACGCAGTCCAGAGAAGGCGAGCAAAGTGGCGTACGAACGGTGCCACACGGGATTCACTCGGTCGATTACCGTGACGATTGCCGATATCGAGCGACTTTACGATGAAAAGCTCGCGAACTAGTGGACCTAGATTACGATCGCGACCGTTTCCAGCATTACGGCAGTTCGCGAATCCGCAGACCTTTGAATTCGACCGGAGAGCCTTCCGATTCGAGGCACAGGAATCCGGATTTCGGATTGCAGTTGTTGCCACCGGAAACTTCTTCGCCGTTGACCCACAGGCGGACCTCGCCGTTGATCGCCCGCACGTAGTAGTGATTCCATTCGCCGACGCCCTTGCTCAGATTCTTGCGAGGAAAGCTCCGCTGGCTTTTCGGAGCGATAGGCGGGAACGGATTCATGGTCGATTTGCCGACTGGGAAAACGTCGCCGTGAGTCGTAAACCAATCGGGCTTCTTGCCGGTCGATTTCTCATATTGCTCGGCGTAACCGTGGTCGAGCACCTGCACTTCGATGCCGACGGACGGCAACGCGTTTGGCTTGAGACCTTTCATCCCTTCTTCGGTGGCCCACAGAAAAATTCCCGAATTGCCGGCCGACTTCAGATGTCGCCACTGAGCGACCAGTTCGAGGTTCGTGAACTCGGTCGTTGAACGAATCACGCCGACCGGCTTGCCCGTGCATTGAGCCAGTCCGTCCTTCCAAGTCCAAGTGTCCGAATCGCAGTTGACGTTGACGAAATCTTTCTCACTCAGCGATCGCCATCCGAGTCCCTCGCCATCCACAAACGCCTTCGGCGGAGCGGCCGGTTCTTCCGCGAACGCAATGCTCGCGCAGAGAACGACGAGGGCGGAAATAGTTCGCAACAACGAACGGTTCAACGCGGCAGTGCTCATGATCATCTCCTTGAGTTGGAAGACCTCGCGTAGCGCAGGCGGCTCGCCTGTGATCTGCGCGATTTACGTTTGCTGGCAGCACAGGCGAGCCGCCCGTGCTACGTGAGACAACAATTTCTACAGAAGCTCGACGCTTTTGTTTCCGGCGGTCACATCGCCGATCACCCAGTTGGGCAATTGCAATTCGGTCAACTGACGGCGAACGGAATCCACGGCACTGGGGTCAACGATCAGCGTGAAGCCGATTCCCATATTGAAGACGTGATACATCTCCGCCCGCTCAATGTTGCCGAGCCGTTGCAGCCAGTCGAAAACCGGCAGCCGTTCCCACGCATTCATGCGGATGTTGACGCAGACGTCATCGGGTAGGATGCGTTCGATGTTCTCTTCCAGTCCGCCGCCGGTGATGTGACAAAGCCCGTGAATCGTTCCTTCGGGAGCCGCTTTCAAAACGTCGCGAACCCCTTTCACGTAAATGCGAGTCGGTGCCAGCAGCGCGTCCCCGACCGTTTGCCCCAGTTCGGCGACGTGCGTTTCCACCGACAGCTTCGCATGATCGAACACGACCTTGCGAACGAGGCTGTATCCGTTGGAATGAAACCCGGTCGAAGCAATCCCGATCACGACATCGCCGGGGCGCACCGCTTTGCCGTCGATGATTTTCGCTCGATCAACCACGCCGACGCTGAAGCCGGCCATATCAAAATCGCCCGGCTGATACATGTCCGGCATGATCGCCGTTTCGCCGCCGAGCAACGCCGATTGAGCTTGAACGCAACCGGCCGAGACTCCGGAAACGAGCGTCGCAATCAGGTCCGGGTTGTCTTTGCCCAGGGCGAGATAGTCGAGAAAGAAGAGCGGTTCCGCTCCGACACAGAGCACGTCGTTGACGCACATCGCGACCAAGTCGATGCCGACGGAATCAAACTTCTGAGCCAGGATCGCGACCTTCAACTTAGTCCCGACGCCGTCAGTACCGGAGGCGAGCACCGGATCTGTGTATCGGCTCGCGTCCAGCCGCAGCAGTCCGGCGAAACCGTCCGCCAACTCGATGACTCGCGGCGTATGAGTCCGCTTCATCAGGCTCGGCAATCGTTCCATCGCCTGGTTATAGAGACCGAGATCCACTCCTGCGGACCGATAATTGAAAGAAGTCATTCCGCAAAACTCACGTCAGTATGTCGTCTGTTATTTCGTCGCCACGCCGAGCCATTCTCAACGCCGCGAAGAATGTAACGGGACGCTTCTTGGGCCGACAGGATGCTCGCGTCATCAAACTAGGGTTACTTGAACTTGCGGTTCTTACAACGAGCGGCCTACGATCCGCGCGATGTTTAAATTGGTTTGGGGTTTGATTCGTTCACTGGCTTCTTTTCAAGTTTTGGAAATCGGGGAGCTCAACGGAATGAGTTCGGAGTGGCAGGAATCTCGCGGTGTCCGTTTTGACCCGAAGCATCCAAGATTCGGGAACGGTCCTTCGTTTTTGAATTCGCCGACGAAGACAAGGATGGTCGAAGATATGGCTGAGGAGTCGGATTCTTCATTGATTGCCAAGGCTCCGGATCGAGCTCGATTGCACGAGGCGATCGGTCGTACACGCGAGTATCTCTTTTCGATTCAGCACGACGACGGTTTTTGGTGCGGAGAGTTGGAAGGAGACACGATCCTCGAAAGCGAATACATCCTGCTGCTGACACATTTGGGGCGCGGGCAATCGGACAAGTCGCTCCGCTGTGCGAATTACATCCGGCAGCAGCAGCTTGCCGACGGCGGCTGGGCGATCTTTCCGGGTGGGCCGCTGGAGATCAGCGCGTCGGTGAAGTCGTACTTCGCGCTGAAGATCGTCGGTGATTTGGCGGATGCCGAGCACATGATGAGGGCGCGTAATGCAATCCTAGCCGCCGGTGGTGCCGAGAAGGTCAACAGCTTCACCCGGTTTTATCTCGCGCTGTTGGGGGTGCTGACTTACGAGCAGTGCCCAGCGGTCCCGCCGGAAGTAGTGTTGCTGCCGAAGTGGATGCCGTTCAACATCTATGAAATGTCGGCTTGGTCGCGAACGATCATCGTCCCGCTGAGTCTGATGTGGGCTTTCCGCCCGCAGACTCCGGTGCCGCCGGATCAGAGCATTCGCGAGCTGTTCGTCAAATCGCCGGAAGAGTTGCCGGCTCACATGCCGAAGTGCGCGACGCTAGATCCGTTGCAGAAGAAGACGCTCATTGACTGGGAGGCGTTCTTTCGCCGCGTCGATTCCGCGTTGAAGCTGATCGACCGCTGGAAGATCCGGCCGTTGCGACAGCGAGCGATCCGCAAAGCGACCGCGTGGATCATCGAACGCTTCGCCGACAGCGACGGTTTGGGAGCGATCTTTCCGCCGATCATTTGGAGCATCGTCGCATTGCGGTGCATGGGTTACGCGGACGACTCCCCCGAAGTGCAGTCGCAACTGACCGAACTCGATCGGCTGACGATTTCGGAAGGGGACTGCGATCGTTTACAGCCCTGCAAGTCGCCTGTTTGGGACACTGCCATCGCGACGATCGCCCTGCGAGATGCGGATGTCCCGCCCGAGCATCCCGCGATTCAGCAGTCTGTTCGATGGTTGTTGTCGCAAGAGATTCGCCGTCGTGGCGACTGGGCCGTGCGCGATCAAAAAACGGAAGCGGCCGGCTGGGCGTTTGAGTTTCGCAATGCGTTTTATCCCGACGTGGACGACACCGGCATGGTTTGCATCGCCTTGAGCCGCTGTCTTCCGGAATACAACTGGTCCGCCGACTTCCTGCTTGATGAATGGAGCCCGCACGAAGCGGACAAAGATGTCGCGGCGGTTGTCGCCGGCAAAGCACACGATGCGGAAGATGCGGTCGCTCAAATACAGACCATCAGCCCGATGTTGAGTGCCATTCATCGCGGCGCTCAGTGGATCTTGGCGATGCAGTCGAAAGACGGCGGCTGGGGCGCGTTCGATCGCGACAACACTCGCGAGGTTTTCACGCGTGTTCCCTTTGCTGATCACAACGCGATGATCGATCCGAGCACCGCCGACCTCGCGGCTCGGATGGTCGAGATGTTCGCCGGGCTGAATGTGGCGTTCGATCATCCGGCGATTGAGAAAGCGGTGAAATACGTCTGGTCGAAGCAGGAGCACGATCACTGTTGGTACGGCCGCTGGGGAGTCAACTACATCTACGGCACGTGGCAGGTGGTGGTCGGTCTCACGAGTATCGGCGTCCCGACGACCGATCCGCGGATTCGCAAAGCAGTCGAATGGCTCAAAGGCAAACAACAGCGCAGCGGCGGCTGGGGCGAAACAATCCGCTCCTATGAAGAGCCTGCCCTGCGTGGCCAAGGGGAGCCGACCGCCTCACAAACCGCGTGGGCGTTGCTCGGCCTGATCTCCGCTGGAGAAGGGCATTCAGACGAAGCTCGGAGAGGAATCGACTACCTTATTCGCACCCAATTACCCGACGGAACTTGGCACGAACCCATGTGGACCGGTACCGGTTTTCCGAAGGTCTTTTATTTGAAATACCACCTCTACCGGATCTATTTCCCGCTGATGGCGCTGGGCCGCTTCGCGAAGAGATCGAATTGATTCTCTCGCAATACAAATCCCAAACGAGCTTGCCTCGGTGGATTCGGGCTTTTGCACTACGCACTGCATTGCTCAAGTTGAGTCGGACGTAGTGCAGAAGCCCGATAAGCTCGGTCCGGTCAATTGCATCACGATTGCCTGATGGTGATTGCTGAGATTTGAGATTACTGACTCTATGACTGATAACCTTGATCGCTACGCACGCCAGATGCGGTTTGCTCCGTTGGGCGAAGAAGGGCAACGCCGTCTGCAAAGCAGTCGCGTGCTGCTCGTGGGTTGCGGCGCATTGGGGACTGTCCTAGCGGAGACACTGGCTCGCGCCGGTGTCGGACATCTCCGAATTGTTGATCGGGATTTTGTCGAGATCACGAATCTGCAACGACAAGTCTTGTTTGATGAAGACGACGTCGCAGCTCAGACACCGAAGGCGATTGCTGCGGTTGAGAAACTGAGGCGGATCAATCGCGAGATCACGTTGGAGCCGATCGTTGCGGACATCGACTGTCGCAACATTCGCGAGTTGGCTCGGGATGTCGATTTGATACTCGACGGGACCGACAATTTTGAAACGCGGTTCCTCGTGAACGATCTCTCGTTGGAAACCGGCATCCCGTGGGTCTACGGCGGCTGCATCGGCAGCCACGGCCAACTCATGGCGATTCTGCCGGGCAAAACGGCCTGCTTGAGATGCGTGATTGAATCACCTCCGGAACCAGGGACGACCGGAACTTGCGAGACTGCTGGAATCCTCGGTCCGACGGTCAACGTGATCGCCTCGTGGCAAGCCCTGTTGGCGATCAAGATTCTGTCCGGACATCAGGACGAAGTGCCGCGTGCGTTGACGGTGATTGATCTGTGGGATCACACGTTTCGGACGCTTGATGTCAGCGAGCTGTATTCGCGAGGCGACTGCCCCGCGTGTCATCGCGGCGAGCGACTTTGGCTTTCGGGCGAACAAGGGTCGCGTTCGACGATCTTGTGCGGTCGCAACGCCGTGCAAATCTCTCCGAGTACTTCAGGGAATCTGTCGCTCGATGAACTCACCCAAAAGTGGCAAGGTCATGGAACGATCACTCACAACCCGTACTTGGCTAAGCTAGTGTTGAATGGAGGCGAGTTCGAATTGACTGTGTTCCGTGATGGTCGAGCCATCGTTCGTGGGACGCAAGAAATCGCTGTCGCTCGCGCGATGTATTCAAGGTACGTCGGCGGATAAATAAGTCACGTCGTAATTCTCACGACCTGCCATGAACCAATTGGAGACAACCATGTCCTCGACGAAATCAGAAACCAGCATTCAAGTCGCGACCTTTGGTGGCGGCTGCTTTTGGTGTTTGGAGGCAGTGATCGAACAGCTTCGCGGCGTCAGTAAAGTAGAATCTGGCTATTGCGGTGGCCAAGTCACTTCGCCGACCTATCAGCAAGTCTGTACGGGCACGACGGGACATGCCGAAGTCATTCAAGTGACGTTCGATTCCAACGTCGTCTCGTTTCGCGAAATCCTCGAAGTCTTTTTTGCGATGCACGATCCCACGACACTCAACCGTCAGGGAGCGGATGACGGAACTCAGTACCGCTCGGCAATTTTCTACCACGACGATGCACAGCGACTTGTTGCGGAAACGACCATGCGTGAGTTCAACGAGGCTCAGATTTGGGACCGACCGATCGTGACTCAGATTGCACCCTGCGAAACGTTTTACGCAGCCGAGGATTATCACCAAGGCTACTTTCGCTCGAACTCGTATCAGCCGTATTGCCAGGCGGTCATCTCGCCGAAAGTGGCCAAACTCCGGCAGAAGTTTGCCGACAAGCTCAAAGGCTGATTTTGTCGGTGACGCTTACACCGGCAGTCCGCGAGCGAGTCGCAGTTCGCGAACTTTCTGCATCACCTCGTTGACCAGTTCGCCGTTGCGTTCGATGGCTTGGAACTCTCGGAGGTTCGCAAAGAAGTTGAACGATACAGTCACAATCGCCACAAGCATGTGGCACATCCCGGCTGTTAATCCGCCCCAGCCAGCAAAGCCCATCTTGGAGGCGGGATCAGCGGCGGCACCGAAACCGATTGTGACAAACAATAGAAATAGACTGAACGTCATCATTGGAAGCGAGCGGTACTTCAGCTTCTTTGTTTCTGCCTGAAATCGGCTGTCAAGTTGATACGCCTTGCTGACGTCCTCCATCCAACGCCCGGTCCCCATGAAGTAGGTGAGGACGAGAGCGTGGACCAACGCCGCGAAGATAAGGCCGCTCAGCGCCAGCATCATGTGCCACGAAATGAGCGATTGAGCTTCCGGGAGCTTCGGGTCGTCGATGTTGAGCCCGATGAGGAAAACGGCAACCACCAGCATTGTGCTCACGGAGGCCAAAGTCAGAAAGATACGAGTCACGCCAGGAGCCTCTTCAATTTCAATACGACGGTTAAACGGATTAGCGAGAATTCAGACGCGAAGTGTAGCCGTATCGAGAGACCTGCTCGACTGTGCGAGCGGGCGCGCGAGTTGATGTCCTGTGGCTACGAGCGAGCAATTCAAAATTCCGGAAAATCACTCTCTTGCGCGGCTTGCCAAAGAATCGCTACGATCTTCGTACAGAGGTGACACCACGAACCATGCACGAAAACAGAGACTAATCATGGCAGGCACACAGATTCATGCGACTGTTGATTTCGACAAACCGGGAAAGCAACACGGCCATCTGCTGATTCCGTATTCGTACAACCTCGGCGGTTGGGCGAATCTGATGGTACCGATCACGGTGATTCAGAATGGCGACCGTAACTCGGACACAGACGGTGACGGTGTCCGTGACACAGAACACGACGGCCCGACCGTACTGGCGATGGCTGGTAACCACGGCGACGAGTATCCCGGACAAGTGGCAATTTTGAAGTTGTGTCGCGAGCTACAAGAGGCCGACGTTCGGGGCCGCGTGATTCTAATTCCCTGTCTGACAATGCTTGGTTCAAAAGCGATGACTCGCTTATCGCCGCTGGACGGCAAGAATTTCAATCGCTGCTTTCCGGGAAACGCACACGGGACTCCGTCGGAAATGCTGGCTCACTACCTGACGACGGTGTTGTTCCCAATGGCTGACATCGTCATCGACATTCACACGGGGGGACGCAGCGTCGACTTTGTGCCGTGCGCTCACATGCATTTAGTTCCCGACCTTAATCAACGTCAGTTGATGATGGCTGGGACCGAGGCCTGGGGGTCGGAAATGTGTTTTCTTTACACGGACATCGCAGGCACGGGACTCCTTCCCGCTGAAGCGGAGAGCCAAGGGAAGATTGTCATCACGACAGAAATGGGAGGCGGTGAGCCAGTAACAACCGCCGTGCATCGACTAACTCAAGTCGGCTTGCGAAACGTGTTGATTCATTTCGGAGCGATCAACGGTGAGAAGAGGACTCGTGCCGAACGAGGCATCAAACCGGCTCGCTGGGTACAAGCACTGCACCGCGAAGATTACCGGTTTGCGCCTGAATCCGGTTTGTACGAGAATGTCGTCGCACTTGGTGAAGATGTCACAGCGGGGCAAACAGTCGGCCTGATTCACTTCATCGAGCGTCCCGACCGAGAACCCGTACCCGTTATCGCGCCGGCCGCTGGAGTGCTCATCGCCTGCCGAGGACCATCAGTGGTTACTCAAGGCGACTGCGTGGCGTGCATCGCACACGATGTCCCGGCGGACATGCTGAAGTAACCGACGCCGTTGTTTATGAAGCTTCGTAAGTGCAGCCCTGCCACGAGCTGATTGATAGCCGTCAGAAGAGACCGACCAGACGTAAGGCCGCAATTCCTGCGAATGCCAGCAAGAATCCGTCGAATGCTTTTTGTGGGATTCGAACGACAAGCCATCGTCCTAAAAACAAACCGGCTGCGATGCACGGCATCAGAATCGCGTTGAGCGTCAGGGTGTCAAAATGAATTAAACCGAGCGATATGCTGAACGGAATTTTGATGCAGTTGAGTACCAAGAAAAACCACGCGCTGGTGCCGACTAGTTCCAGCTTGGGCAGTGTGACCGCGAGGAAATACAGTGCCATGATGGGCCCGGCGGCGTTGGCCAGCATCGTGGCAATTCCGGCGAGCAAGCCCATGATCCAGGCAAACCAAAGTTGATGTGGCACGAGTTCAAACAAACTCGGTCGCCAGAGTCTCACCAACTGCAACACGGTCAGGCCGATGATGAGCCCGCCGATGAGCGGCTTGAATTGGTTCTCGGTCATGCGTGACATCAAGAGCGTTCCGACCACGACCCCGATGACCGCTGGCGGAAGCATCTTTTGGATATAGTCCCACCGGGCATGTTGCCGAAACGTCGTCACTGCCAACGTGTCGCCGACAATCAGCATGGGCAACACAACGCCCGTTGAATCGCGCGCTCCAAACAAGAATGCGAAGATCAAGACATGAATGAGGCCAACCCCTGCAAACCCACTTTTCGCAATTCCAATTCCGAACGCAGCGACTACTGCGAGCAGCCATTCGGATGATGTCAGAGTTGGCAACAGCATTTCAAACCCCAAGAGGTTTCATGACGGACAATCACGCGATCACAAATCGGCCCACGGAACCGACGGGGAAAAATGAAGTTTCCTCCGCAAAGGTGCAAAGAACGCGAAGGAAAACCAAGAATTTATTGCTCATGATCATTGGCAATCGAAGTTTTGGAATTGGTCATCGCCCCAACTTCTTTACAGTTCCTGCGCGTTCTTCGCACCTTTGCGTTGAAAATCTTCTCACCAAAATCTGCTGAGTTTGAACTTGTGAGTCAACAAAAAAGCCCGCCGAAGTTCGGCGGGCTTCTTGTTGCGGTTCACACAAGACTGGGACCGGAGGCTTCCGGTTCTCTCTCCCTCACTCGCGGTGCCGCTGGATGGTCAGTGGTCTGTGATTTGTCGGTGTACCTGCAACGGACTACTGACAATGGACCACGGGCCAATTCTTCAACGCAATCGAACTTGAAAACTAATTACGCCACCCGTGCGTCCCTTCAACGGGCTGTCCAACTCAAAGCGAATGACTTGGCTTCCCTCGCCATTGTCGTCCACGTGAGTTGAGCCTTCTCGATCAGACGTCGCCGAATCGTCGATGTATTCAAGTCGTGGCGTTAGGTTGTCGATGACGCGGACGTATCGCAGTTCGCGATCGCCGAGGTTGTCGAAGCGGATCGTGAAGGTGATCACGTCCCCCGGCTTGGCCGAATCCTTGTCGGCCAGTTTGAAGATCCGCAGTTGTCCCGGCTTCTTATGTTTCTCGTCGATGCCGGTCAGTTCGGCCACTTTGAACATCGCGTAAACTTCTTGACCGGCCGACTGGTTGGCCATGATCACCGGGTTCAACTCACGAGTCCATGTGCCCGCCGCCGTGAGGCCGCCGTTCAAGCGAGCGATCTCAGACTGCCGGTACTCGCCGTCGCGCAGGAACTGCACATCCTCGAACAGATTGAGCAGCTTTGTATTCTGTGCGATGGTTTTGGTGGCGGAGACATCGCTGCGAGTCGCTTTGCCCAACAAGCCCCCCGCTCGCGATCGCATCCGCACTCCTTGCAGTCGGTCACGTTGCAAGTGAGTCTTGCCGCCAACCTGAGCACGGAAACCGGCACTTTGGATTTGGTCGAAGTTGTTCGTCACACGCTGGATGTTGAAGTCTTCTCGCACGCCGTTGACTGATCGGACTGCGGCAAATCGTGGCGCGTAGATCGCAACTCGATTCGAGGCTTTAACGCGGCGATTTCCCTTGTCGTCGTGGTATTCAGCGATGGTATCTTCGGTCTCAACGCCGAGCATCATCTCACGGTCGTAATGCACCGGATAACCTCGGTCGCCACCATCGAAGAGGTATTCGTCGGGAAAGAGTTCGACCAGCTTCGGGTTCGCGGTCGGTCCCTTTGGCGATGATTTCTTGGCTGGAGAATTCGCTTCCTGAGCGTCGGCATGTGACGCGAGTTGAACTCGCGGCTCGGCTTCGGAGAACGAGGTCGCGTCTTCGATGTTCTCTGCCGTCACAACTTCAGCACGCTTACGAGCGGAGCTTGTTAGGATTGGCGCACCGGTGCCGAAGAACGGCCCCTGTGTTTCGTGTGGAGCAGGCAAGCGACCGCCGAGTCGAATGAGGGCGATCGGACGGCCAGCCTTGTCCGCCTCTGCAATTAGATTGAGACGCGCATTGACTGTGCGAACGGCGGTGTCGGACGTCAGTTCAAACGGTAATGCGAGCTGCGGTTGTTCGAGGTAAATGACCTTTGTCACCATTTGACCGGCAACCGCCGCTTCGAGTTCTTCGAAGTTGAATGCAATCGGTAATGGGAATGCGTCGGACTGTCCCGAAGGCGGATGCAAGCGGTCGATCAGTTCAATTGACGGGAAGAGTTCAATCCCCGGAAACTCCGGCATCTCGCTGAGCCGCAAGCGATATGATTGGCTCACGGCCAAGCGAACTTGAGCGTTCTCTTTCACCTCATCACGAGAACCAACGAACCAAGTCACTCGCCCTTTTGAGGGTAACTCAACTCGCACAGGCTGAAACTCAAAACCGTTGACTCGTCCTGCCGTGCGAACCCATTGGCCCCATGTGCCAGGCGAGACGCGATGATCCAAGAGTGGGTTTGGTCCCGAATCAGAAATGTCCTGCCCGGGAACGACGTTTGTGTAGGAAATCAGTCCACACACTAACGACACATTCATCAACATTCCGACCAATCGCAAACGACGCAGTGCGTTCCACAGATCGGCTAGCAAGCCGAGCCGTCGCAAGCAAATCAGTTCGGGGAGAATGTGCGGGCTCATAAGTATTAGCCGCGGGAAGGTGAGGAGGAGAAGGGTGTGATAAAGTCGGCGGGGGGTATGTTTTGCGATTCAGAAAACATCGCCGTCTCGATACTTCAACAGCATCGAGACGGCGTTCAGAATCATTCGTTAGCGATTAACGATTCACGTTCCAACTTGGCTGAGACAACTCGCCAGGACCGTAGATCGGGTGCTTCTCACTGTATTCAACATGCTTGACTGGCTTCGGCAGGCGGATGCCTGGATCGTGCTTGACGTCCATCAGCATGTGATCGACTGGCTTGGGAAGCTCTTGCTTGGTCAGGTTGCGAACCGTGTGCGACTTGAGTCCAGCAGGAGAGCCGAAGGGTAAGTGCGGAGGTCCAGGCAATCCGATCGGAGTGGCCGTCATCGGCATTCCCCACATCGGTGTGCCGTTCATTCCCGCAACCGGACCCATTGGGCCGCGACCAGGGCCGCCCATGATCATCGGGCCGGGGACACCGGCGTAGATGCCGTCCATCTCTTCGACAGGAATCGGTGGGACGATCTCACCCTTTTCGCCATCGTAGTTGTAGCTGACTTGTTGTAGACCATCTTCGCCTTCAGCCATCGGGCCAGCACTGTTGGCGTTCTGTTCGAGGTTCTTGTTACCGACTCGCAGCACCACCATGATCGTGCCACGGCGATCAGCTTCAGAGACCGGATCAACACCTGGATCAAGACGCGTTGACGAGAGAGTCTCAACACCAGCGATTGCCAGCTCTTGGAACTTCGGGTCCGGCAGGTAGATCACCTTCGTCACAAAGTTGTTGCTTTCGATTTGATCTAGGTCTTCATCCGTCAATTCAATCGGCACGCTGTTGTGGCTGAGGTACGCATCAGTCGTCGGGTGAGCCGGATAGACTTGCAAAGTTGGATACAGCGTCAGACCGTCGCGACCGGTGATCGACGCGATCTTCAGGCGGTAAGTCGCCGCTTGATTGAACTCCCAGCGTGCCGGTGAAACCAATTGGTTCTCGGCGTAGCCTGGACCAATCTTCCAACCAATCTTCATCCCGATTGGGCCGACGAAGCGGACTTGCGTCGTCGTCGATTGGAAGCTGCGAGCCATCGGAGGGGCCATCATCGGCAGCACGCCGGGGCCGGGGCCATCAATCATTGGGCCGGGTCGGCTCATCCTCTCTGCGGGCGGAGCAACGTACTCCCCCTTGTCGATCAGACCTTGTCCGTCGAGTTGGCAGCCGAAGCATACGACTACCAAGGTTCCAAGTGCCAGAAAGTAATATCTCATTGCGAGTCCCTTCGACCGAGACGGTCACGCTGCCCCGACTGGGGTCGCCCTGCTGACAAGCTGGAACTAGAATTCCGCCGCTTTCCGCGATCCGGCTGCTGCGGACTTCTTGGCCGCCGCCGTATCACGAACTCCGACTGACCCGACTCACCGTGAGTCGGCCTAACGAGCAAACCCTCGTTCGGTATCCGGGAGTTAATTTCGGTTCTCGACGCACTGAATCTTTGGCAAATCCGCTACGTTCGGAACAACATGAAAAGTCTTCCTAGCTTGACTTTGGCCGCAATCGCCTTGTTATCAATTGGTTACGGTCTAAATTGCGCTGTCCTGCGAGGTGCCCAAGAAGGCTCGCCAAAAAGTCCATCCGTCGAAAAACGGACCGCTGAGCCTGGAAAAAAGCCTGGTGGCGGTGTCAAACAAGGGCCGTCGCCTGACGAGCCAGGCTCGGAATCGCCCGAAGCAAAAGCCGCTTTGGATCAGGTTCGGCAGCGTCTGAAGTCGTACCGGTCTATCAAGGCACGCATGCAAGAATCTGTCGTGTTGGGGAGCCGCCGGTTCACCGTTAAAGGAACTTATCTGCAAGGAACGGATTCGGACCTGAAGCTGCGACTCGATTTTCGTGTCAAGCTTGGCGATACCGAAGGCTCGGTGCTTGAGGTCTGCGATGGGCAAGTCCTGTGGACTCAGCATCGTATCGGAGTTGAAACGCGGATCACTCGCCGTGATGTCAACCAAATTCAACAAGCCGCCGCTGGTGCTGGTCTGACCGATAATCGTCTGATTGTGGAACTCGGCTTCGGCGGCCTTCCGGGCTTGTTCGCATCGATAGAAAAGTCGATGCAGTTTGACAAGTACAAGGAAGAGACAACCGACGGAAAGAAAGTTGTCGTGCTCGAAGGTGGCTGGCGGCCAGCGATGCTAAAAACATGGAAGCGAGACAACCCGCAAGCTCCGCTTCCCGATTATGTACCGGCACGCATTCGGCTGTATCTCGAAGCCGAGACGCTGTTCCCTCGCCGCATCCTGTACCTCAATCGCAACGCCGAGCAAGCACTTCGCCCAATGGTTAGTCTTGATTTCACCGAGGTTCAAACCGACGAACCTGTTCCCGCTGACGCCTTCAAATTTGTTCCACCCGAAGGAGTCTTTCCAGTGGATCTGACTCAAGAGTTCTTGGATCAAATCAAACAACGCCAGATGGGTAGCCCGCTCCGCAAGTAACCCGAAGCGTCATCATGCAGCCTGCATCTGAATTGAAGCTTGATCAAGAAGTTGACGATGGTCAGTTTCGACTCGACGTCATCGTCCCAAGCTGGATGCTCTCGATCGCGGCTCACGTCGTGCTGTTCTGCGTGATGGCTGTGATTTTGCGTGGTTGCAGTTCGTCGGGATCAGTCGGCCCGAAAGCGGGTGAAGGGGCTTTTCGAGAAGTCGGATTGCACATCAAACGTGAGGCCGCACCGAACAACTCGAACCAAGATTCCGCGGAGCCGTCTCCCAATGAAGCGATGACTCGTGATGAGGGGCGGCCACAACCGGAAACTTCGCTTGTCGGCGACGACAACGCAGTGAGCGAACTCCTGAGCCGACCGTCTCAATCAGGATTGCCGTTATTGGGACCTGGCCCAGCAGCCTCTTTGAGAACGCCATCGAGTGCCACTGATCTCATCAAGCCCTCAGGGAAACGGGGCGGTGGTGATGAATCGTCGGGGCTGGGCGAGACGACGTTTTTTGACATCGCTGCCCAAGGAAATCGGTTCGTCTATGTCGTCGATCGTTCCGGCAGCATGTACGACCACAACGCAATTCGAGTCGCGAAGGAAGAACTGGTCGCCAGCCTGGCCGCGCTCGAGCAGACTCAGCAGTTCCAAGTCATCTTCTACAACACGGAACTCGTTGAAATGCGTGGTCGTGATGACAAAGCTCAGATGCAATGGGCTACGGAGATTAATCGGACGCTTGCTCGCCAATTCATTTCTGGCATCCAACCTGATGGGGGAACCGATCACATTCCGCCGCTTCGTAAAGCGTTGAGATACCAACCCGAGCATCTCTTCTTCCTCACTGACGCCGATCAGCCCCAATTGTCCGCTCGCGAATTGAACGAAATCCGCATCGCGAACGGCGGACGCTCGAAAATTCACTGCGTCGAATTCGGCAAAGGCTCTGAAATCAACGCGGACAATTTCCTCAAACGACTCGCCCGGGAAAACGGTGGCACGTACCGCTACCGTGACGTCACACGCTTTGATCGCCGCTCAAAGTAGACGGGGCACTCCGTGGCTCGAAGTACTCTCCATCTTCACTCGGTGTGTTTGCAACGCAAAGTTGTAAAAGGATGCTAAGCCATTGCGGTGATGGCTACGTAGAAAGTCGCGTGCTCGCCCACTAGCATCGGTTGCACAAGATTGAGCGGGGTTGACCTGCTCCATGTTCGCAACAAACACAGAATTCACAGGCAGGCGCCTGTGTGACGAGGATGAATTCATGGCGGGGAGTTTTGCGAGACGAGCGTTGATCAGTGTCAGTGACAAAGCCGGATTGGCGGAGTTAGCCAAGGGGCTGAATGAACTCGGATTTGAAATCGTTTCGACTGGCGGCACGCGGGCATTCTTGCAGCAGCAAGGGGCAAACGTCATCGACATCGCTGAGTACACCGGCTTTCCCGAAATCATGGACGGTCGTGTGAAGACCCTACACCCGAAGGTTCACGGCGCGATCCTCGGTCGGCCCGATGTCGCTCATCATGCCGACGCGATCGCCGCTCACGGCATCATTCCGTTCGAGTTGGTCGTCGTGAATCTCTATCCGTTCGAGGCGACGATCGCGAAGCCCGGTTGCACAATCGAAGACGCGATCGAAAACATCGACATCGGCGGACCGAGCATGGTTCGCTCGGCAGCGAAGAATCATGAATACGTCGGCATCGTGACGTGTCCTTCGCAGTACACGCGAGTGCTGTCCGAACTGAAGACCGCAGGAAAGCTGTCTCACGACTTTCGCCGTGAACTCGCTGCTGCGGCCTTTGCGAAGACGGCGAGTTATGACCGAGCGATCGCCGATTACATGGCTGGCATCACAGGCAAACTGACTCCCGAAGAAAAACCCGACGACGTCACGATCAACGAGAAGACTTTTCCTCGCGTGTTGCACCTTGGCTTCGAGCGACGAATGCCGCTGCGATACGGCGAGAATCCGCATCAGGCCGCCGCGTTCTATGTTGAACCGAACGCCGACAAGGCCACGCTCGCTGCTGCCGAGAAGTTGCATGGTAAAGAACTCTCATACAACAACCTGCTGGACCTCGACGCGGCAATGGCAATCGTCCGTGAGTACGATCAACCGGCGGCCGTTGTCATCAAGCACAACAACCCTTGCGGCTGCGCCATCGCCGACTCGTTGGCCGTCGCGTTTGAGAAAGCGTATGCCGGAGACCCGGTCAGCGCGTTCGGAGGCATCTTCGCCTTCAACCGCGAAGTTGATATGGCGACCGCCGAACAACTTTGCACACCGGATCGCTTCGTCGAAGCGATCATCGCTCCGGGGTTTAGCAGCGATGCGTTTCAAGCGTTGACCACTCGGCCCAAGTGGAAGAATAACGTCCGCTTATTGCGCTGCTCTGCGTTCAATGATTCGCGTGGCGAATCGCTCGAATATCGTCGAGTTGCTGGCGGACTGCTCGTTCAATCACGAGACGATCAAGTGGACCCCGAAGCCGATTGGAAGATCGTCACGAATCGTCAACCGACCGACAGTGAACTGCGTGATCTCCGCTTCGCTTGGCGAGTTTGCAAACACGTGAAATCGAATGCGATTGTCTTCTCCAAAGACGGAGCGATCACCGGTACCGGAGCGGGCCAGATGAGCCGTCTCGATTCCTCACAAATCGCCGCTCAAAAATCCGGTGACCGTTGCCAAGGCGGAGTTGTCGCCAGCGATGCCTTCTTCCCATTCCGTGACGGCATCGACCAAGCCGCGAAAGCCGGCATCCTCGCCGCCATCCAACCCGGCGGCTCCCGCAACGACCCCGAAGTCATCGCCGCCGCCAACGAACATGGCATGACCATGATCTTCACCGGCCGCCGACACTTTAAGCATTGATGCGGACTCGCAAGCAGTCCCACCAGGGACATCTCGTAAATTACCCACCGTTTAACCGCCACGCCATCGGCGTGCGCGCGACCTGATGTCGTTGTTTCATGTCGCACCCACGCCGATGGCGTCGGGGTTCAACTTTGAGTGGTGAGATCACCCAACGCAGACCAAGCCCCCGGCAGGGGCGAAAGAGGCCGGTGATCGTCGCTCCGCCGTTCGCGAACATCCGCACTACATCGGCTTGACGTTCTCAAGGACGGACACGCCGAGCCGATTTGCCAATTCGCGAAATTCAGCGGGAAGACGAGTCTCCAACACAAGGATGATCTTGATCTCAGCCGGAATGCCGTAGTTGGCGGAGCGAGCCATCGCTTCGAGTAATGCACGGTACTTGACGGTCTGGAACAGGCCGCGTTCGTAATCCGAAGGAAACGAATCCGATATCCGTGACTTGACCTCGACCCCAATCAGCGCATACGCGGACTTGAAAACCACGTCGATCTCATCAAGCGACGGCAAGGGGTATTCAAGGAACGTCTGCCAATCATTGCCCGCGCCGACAAGTTCGGGATTAGCTCGGACGAACAACTTCAGACGCTTGTGACACTCGGACTCTCCACCTTTCCCAAAGAAACCCTTTGCGGTGGCGGGCTGGTTGTTGGCTGATATCTCTGGAAGACCCAAGCGTTTCAGCACATCGTTCCAGCGGCTGCCGAACGTGACGATTCTCTTGTGTTCAATTCGAGTGCGATTGACCTTTTCGACGTAGGTCATAGAGGGATATTCAGGCCAAAATTCTTTGATCCCCTCGTCTGGAAGATTTTTCAAGGAGCCGTTCTTGTTCACGACCAAGCTTTGAATGTGGGGTATGCCCTCGCCCCATTCTCCGTCGAGGTTCTTCAGAAGATGTCCCATCGTCCCCAACACGCTGCCCATGCCGTGTCCATGTCCCTCCCCATGCTTGTTGAGTCGACCAATCTGCTCGGCGAGCTGGCTGTAGTAAATCGGATTGATTAGGCCGTCACGATGATTGAATACATGCTCGACCAGCTTTGAGAGGCTGGCCTGCGCTTGATCGTTGTTTGCAGTCATTTCAACAGGCCCTACTTCTCAACAACTCGATAAGTTTCTCATCTGGCTCATGCTTCCGCCGCATACGGCGTCGTGAGACGGAACTGCGGGTGCGTTTCGAGGTACGCGGCGATGCGGTCGGTGCGGGACAGCGCGACGGGATGAAATCCACCGCTTGTTGGAGGCGGTCGTTGGGTTCGGCGCAACTGAAGCGGAGGAAGCCGCCGCCGACTTCGCCGAAGCATTCTGGTCTTACTCGAACACGAGGACAGAAAGCGTTCATCGAATTGACTTAGCAACTGATTTGGTTGATGAGATATTTGACCGAGTCTTTCTTAATGGCTTCAGTGCTCCATCTTTGATGGGAGGGTAGATCAGCGCCTCTTCAATGTTCATTTTCCCCAATTGTGATCCGCCAAATTGCGTCAGAGACGGTGCCGGAAACCTTTGATAAAGTTTTTGCACATCAGCGACCAAAGCATGCGACGAACTGAGAAGTCTCACATCGAATGGACCGACCTCAAAATCCGGCATTCCACGAATGACCGCCTGAATGTCCTGATACGCCGCCGCATAGCCTTTTTCATCGACGACATCTGAGGCGACGTAAAGGTGCCACTGTCCATCGTCGCTCATCTTGATCCAGGCCGCCGCCTTGATGTCGAAGCCATTCATCGCAAGCTTTTCGATGAGAACTTGGCCATCGTCTCGCTGTTCGCTTACCAACGTCGCTCGATCCATTGCATTACTCCATGTTTTGTATCGCTAATCGCGTCGTAAAGTGCCAGTGCCTCGACTTGTCTGTTTCGAGCGTACCGCGAAGACTCATTCCAGACTTCAAACACCGCCCAGTTCGCAGACAACAAGGGGTCGTTCTTCGTGTCAACTTCCCATTCCTTCAAGAGTTCAGACGCCTTAAGAAGGTCCATGAAGTCGTGAGAGTAACATCGCTCCACGAACTTTCGATCCCGAGGGAAGTCATCTTGGTTGGTAAGTTTCGCGATGCACGATTTCAAACCACATTCAACTGCGTATCCCGCCAAGTAGTGCCACGACCAAGAAATAACCTGCCATTAGATTTGGAGTGCGGCTTGTTGGATTTTTGTGGTGCGGGTGATGCGCCGGTGCGGTGGGCAGAACCGAGCTACGGGCTGCGATTGTGTCGGTTTGCCGGTGTAGGTCC
>JAPLNX010000459.1 GCA_026400935.1 Planctomycetia bacterium
CCGTCGCCTCAATCCGCACTGCCTTCCTTGGCATCGCACCACCCTCCGTTAAAGGTGATGCAGTAATGACACAAACTCGCTTTTTATGGAGGATCAATTCTCGGTCGTGGTACTAGCAGCGTCGGCCACGCACTCGACCAAGTCTTCCGGCGCATGGTGGCGAAGAAGCCGGAGGATCGGCCGCAGACGATGACGCAGGTGATGGCCGAGTTGGAACGCTGCCTCTCCGGCGGCTCGCCGACGATTGCGATTCAGCCGAACTCGAACACGACGACGAGCGGCCTCAGCGTCGGCAGCGGGAATGAGCTGCAAGATTTTCTGAGACAGATCAGCGGGGGAGAGAACTCGACTGCGAAGAGTGCGGCTCCATCTGGTTCGAAGAGGACGGCGGTGACTCCGTCATCGGTCGAGGCCGAGACGATGATCTCGTCGGCGGGCGAAGGGGGGACCGATCCACGCACCGAGCAGTCGCTGACCATTGAGCGATCTCGTGGACAGAAAAAGAAGGCGGCGATTCTGGTCTCGGTGGCTGCGGCCGTGGTGGTGCTGCTGGGGATCATGTTTGTCGTGCGTGGCAAATCGGGGACGCTGCATTTGGCGATCACGGAAGAACTCATCGAAGTGACCATCGGCGATACCGGCCGCGTTGTGAAGGGCGTGAAAGAAGAAGAGGTCCGGCTGCCGATCGGTGAGCATGTGCTGCACGTCAAACGCAATGACTTGGCGTTCGACACGGATGCGTTTGAGGTGACGCAGGCTGAACCGGTCTCGATCAAGGTCGAACGAGTCGGCCGTCGCGTGCGTGTGATGCAGGGCAAGACGCTGCTGGGACACAAGGAGTCGTCAAAGTCTGACGCCGTTGTGGGAAGTCCACCGCCAGCCGCCAAGGCTCCGTTCGGTGCCCAGCAAGCGCGTGCGCATCAAGAGGCGTGGGCCAAGCATCTCGGCGTGCCGGTCGAGTACGAGAACACCATCGGCATGAAGTTCGTGCTCATCCCACCGGGCGAGTTCCTGATGGGCAGCACTCCGGCGGAGATCGAAGCGGCGCTCAAGATTGCGGGGGGAGAAAAGCAATGGCAGGAATGCATCAAGAGCGAAGCCCCGCAGCACAAGGTCATCCTCACGCAACCTATCTACCTCGGCGTTCATGAAGTGACGCAGGCGGAGTACGAACAGGTGATGAAGAAAAATCCCTCCCACTTCGCCCCGCTGGGTGCCGGGAAAGAAACCGTCTCTGGGCTGGACACAACCAGCCACCCGGTGGAAATGGTCAGTTGGAATGACGCGGCGGAATTCTGTGCGAAACTGAGCAAGCAGGAGAAACTCCAGCCGTTCTATTGCCGGACCGGCGAGGCGGTGACTTCTCTGGACGGCACCGGCTATCGGTTGCCCACGGAGGCGGATTGGGAGTTTGCCTGCCGAGCGGGAACGACGACCAAGTCGTTGGATCGGCGACAAAGACGAAGACTTGGTGCGGGCCGGCTGGTTCGGCGCGAACGTCGGCGGCCGGACGCATGCGGTGCAAGAATTGAAGGCGAATCCGTTCGGGCTGTTCGACATGCACGGCAATGTCTGGGAGTGGGTTCAGGACTGGTGGGAACCGACCTACTACGGCCAATTCCAGAATAAGCCCGCGATAAACTCAAGCGGCCCAACTTCTGCCGGTTCCGTGCGCGTGTTCCGGGGTGGCGATTGGCAATACGACGCGTGCTTTTGCCGTGCGTCGCATCGCCACAACTCCGGCCCGACATACTATGGCTCCATCATTGGATTCCGAGTGTCGTTGCCGGTGGATGCCGTGCGTCAGGCGTTGACGGGGACGGCGTTGCCCAAGCCGGGGGCGACCAACCCCGACCGCCGCGCCGCCGAGTATGTGCTGTCGATCGGCGGCAACATCAGTATCACGGAGAACGGTCAGGAACGGCCGATCGCGGCTGTCGGCGATCTGCCGCGAGGGGCGTTTGAACTCACGCTCGTGAATTTGAACGGTAACCAGAAGGTGAGTGATGCGGGGCTGGCCAATTTCAAGGATTGCAAGCACGTCACGGGCCTTACTCTGCACTCGGTCCAGGTGAGCGATGCCGGGTTGGCTCACTTCAAAGATTGGAAGAACCTCACCTACCTGTTTCTGTACGCTCTCCCGGTGAGCGACGCCGGGCTGGCCCACTTCAAAGATTGCAAGAACCTCACGAGCCTTTACCTGGGGATCACGCAGACCGACGTGGGGCTGGCCCACTTCAAGAATTGCAAGAATCTCACGAGCCTGACTCTGGCCTCAGACCTGATGGGCGATGCGGGGGTGGCCCACTTCCAGGGTTGCAAGAACCTCACGAGCCTGACTCTGGTCTCAAGCGTGTTGAGCGACGCGGGATTGGCCATCTTCAAGGATGACAAGAACCTCACGAGCCTGAGTCTGCGCTGTACCCAGGTGACCGATGCGGGACTGGCTCACTTCCAGAATTGCAAGAATCTCACGAGCCTTGGTCTGGACTGGGTTCAAGTGACCGACGCCGGGCTGGCCCACTTCAAAGATTGCCAGAACCTCACGCAACTTAGGCTGATGCAGTTCCCGCTGGGCGATGCGGGGCTGGCCCTGTTCAAGGACCGCAATAACCTCACGAACCTTACGCTGAGCGATACCCTGGTGACCGATGCGGGGCTGGCCCACTTCAAGGATTGCATGAACCTCACGAGCCTTGTGCTGTTCAATACCCAAGTGAGCGATGCCGGGCTGTCCGTTCTGGCAAGCCTGCCGAGCTTGATCGGCTTGAATCTTGGCAACACGCGCATTTCCCTCCGCAGCCACGAGCAACTCAAGGCCGCACTGCCGAAGTGCCAGATCACTTGGTTCGAGCCAAATCGCAACGTGGCTGAAAGCGTGTTGGCCTTAGGTGGAACCGTCGAGATCGGCACGCTCGACAAGCCGGAGTCGCGCCCCATCAAGGTCGTGGCCGACATGCCCGGCGACTACTTCCAGGTCCGCCGCGTCTCACTCGCCGGTGTCACCAAACCGCTTGATCAACTGCGGCCGCAGTTGTCCTTGCTGACGTTCCCCAAGTTCGACCGGCTGGAGAGCATCGACCTGACGGGCATCACCGGCCTGGACTACAGCTTCCTGGTTCCCATCCACGGCTTGCAGGAACTGAACCTTTCCAACGCGGGACTGAACGACGCCACGCTGGCCCAACTGCCGAAGCTGCCGACGCTGAAACGGCTGGTGCTCGACGGCAACGACATTCGCGGCATGGGCCTGACTCATCTGATCGGCCAGCCGGAGTTGATCGATCTGTCGCTCAGCCATCCGAACCTGATCGAACTCACTGCCGAGAATCTCGCCGAGTTGAACCGGCTCCAGCGACTGTCTCTGGCCGGCAGCGGTCTGACCGATGCCGGAATCAAACCACTGGCGATCCTGACGAACCTGGCATCGCTCGACCTGCGACGTACCAAAGTCACCGCCGCCGGCATCGCCGAGTTGAAAGCCGTGCTTCCCAAGTGCCAGATCCAATGGGATGGAAAGCCGGGCAAGTGATGCTGGATGCCATTTCATTTCCGGTGTTGCGTCAGATCTTAGACCGGTCACTCTGTGACTGGATTTTTTAATCGCGAAGTGAGTCGTCAACTCTGTGAGTGGGTTCGAATTGGGTGATGAAGGCTTCGGGGGGGATGCCAGCCGTGGTGCATTGGTTGGCTGCCAACATGCCTCTGGCCCAGAGTGTCCGTTCCACGAACACTCGCAGGAGTGTTTCCAGGCTCGCCTGAGCTTGGCGGCATTCCATGATGCCGATGGCTCGGGCAATGGCTTCCAAAGTGCAGAGATTCTGGTCGCTTTGTTGAGCTCGCAGGCGATACTCGGAAAGTGGCCCCGGCGGCAGCCTCACGTGAGGGATGCCCGCCAAACCTGGGTCGCGACGGACGAACCTTTTGGTTTGTCTCCAACTCGCGTCAGGCACGATCAGGTTCACCGGCCCCGGCAAACGAGAGACGAATTCAGGAGTCAGTTCGACGGAGATTGGACTGGGATAGAGCAGCAACGAAGTCTGTCCCGGCTGCGTCAATCCAGCAAACGACATGCGTTCGTCACGTCGGCCGCGAATGCGGACTTCGCTGTTCGTCAGAGCCTTGGCCGTCAGTCTGGCCGTGTTCGTGGTCAGTACTTCCTCGGCGGTGTGCATGAGAATGATCACGCGAGTTTGCAGAACAAGCTGTGGAATCATCGCACAGAAGCAAAGCGGCCTTCGAATTTCGCAGCGCGGGCAGCGATGCGCGGACAAGACCGTTCGCATTGTTTGGCCTTTTAGGAGCGGACCGATCCGTTGACCGGGAGAGCATGTGGATCGGCGAGCTTACCAACTACGACTTCGATGAACGAATCGCTGTTGTCGATGAACCGCTTGCCGGCAACGTTTCCAGCAAGCCCAATGCGGCCCAAGCCGTTCCCCAATAGTGGTAGATTTCATCGCGGACTTTGAGACGCTCAGGGACGGTCGTTTTGCTGATGTTCTTCGAGGGAGTCAACCATGATCCGTCTGCCTGTTGAGACATCAGCAAAAACTTGCGGGCGTCGCGAAACACTGCGGAATGATCGCCGCCGACTTTCGCAAGAACATAGATCGCAATGCCGGTGGAATAGGGATCGCTGAGGACCTCGTTTTGCCAGCCCCAACCTCCGTCGGTGTTCCGGGCGTCGAGTAACAATTGGCGTTGCTTGCTGACTTCGTCGCTCGTTCCGAATTGATGTTCGAAGAGCAGCCGAGTTGCGAGCCACTCACGATTTTCGTTTTGCGGAGGCTGCTGCCGCTGATAGGCAATCGCTCGTTCGATTTGCTCGGAGCGTTTTTGTGGCTGTTGATCGCGAGCATCGTATTTGGCCAGCGCGATCGCGGCCCACATGGTTGTCGCCTGATTCGCAGTGGGGAGCGACCATTGTCGCATCGTTGCAAACTGATTGCCGGGCAGCCACGAGCCGTCCGCGAGTTGCCGCTGCTTCATCAAATCGACCACTCCACCTCGAAATCCCACGTTGGTGGAATCATCTGCTGCGGCATGTCCACCAAGCAGCAACTGGCCGAGCACATCCAGACCGCCGCCGTTCCGATTCGGCCAGTTCTCACCAATCGTCGAAGTCTTGATCAGCAATGCCTGATGCGCCTGCAACTCGTCGGCAGTCAACAGCGGCGTCAATTTCGCAAGGAATTCGGCTGCCGTCGCAAAGGTTTGACCAACGATCGGATTCAGCTTCTCCTTCACGGCTGTTGGCATGACAGCCACATCGATCTTTTCCAGATCACTCAACGGCAACTTGAACGAGTAGCGATTTGCCAACGAATCCTTGCGAGCCCACTCATCCCATTCGGCCAATTTCTTCGCGTCAACGGCTAAACCGTGAGACTGAGCCGCTCGATGTGACCACAACAAAAACGGAACATGGTGGCATGACATGCAACCTCGCTCTTCCATCCACTCGACGCCTCCTTTCTCCAAAAACGGAAGGCTCCGCGCCACCGCATCGCGAACAGCGGCATCGGTCGGCTCATCTGCACGCAGAGATCCGCCAATCAGTCCGAAATAGACCGCAGTCAGAATCAACAAGCGACGCATTGCGTGATCCTCGTCGTTTGGAATGGTGAAACAGCCAACTCTTTTGCAAACCGGCAGACGTCAAGAGTCTAGCGTGTAAGCCTTCCTTGTCATCGAAGGTTGTGTCAGTCCATTCTTTCATTATTCAGACCATCGAATCGCAACGGGCCGTAAATTCTTTGCCGTTTCCGATCAGGATGTCGGAATCGACTTGTTTGTCGTTTTGGCCGAGCAATTCAGCTTGGCTTCATCTGCCACGAGCAATACTTTCGATTCCATCTAACCATTGGCGCGATCTGAGACATCTTTGAAACCAAAGAGCTTTTATGCCGACGGACTCTCTCCGTATCCGTAAAGATTCAGAAGCCGTTTCAAAACTCACCCGAAACGTAATGATCACGTTGTTGTTTGGTGTCTGGTGTTTGACTGCCAGCGATTCGGTTTGCTTCGCGACGGGCAAAACGAAAGCCGACAAAAACGAAGTCGCTGGCAAGGATCTGGCTGACGGGGACTTTGGGCTGACTCGCGTTTGGAATATTCACGTGCATGTGACAGCCAAGAACTGGCAGAAGATGCAACCGGCACGTGGCGGCTTTCCAGGATTTGGGCCACCACCGGGAGGGCCGAATCCTGGTGGACAAAACCCCGGTGGACCATTTCCGGCGGGCAAACCAAAGGATGGTACTCAAGCTCCACAGTCACCAGCGACAGGACCGCCTGCTTTTGGTGGACCCGGCGGAGGCCCAGGCGGCTTTCGGCCTGGCAGTTTTGGACTCGACTTTGAGTACCTGAAAGCGGACGTCGAACTCGATGGTCAGGCCTTCAAAGAAGTTGGTCTGCGGTTCAAAGGAAACGGCAGTTACATGCTTTCTTCGTCGAGTCGCAAGCGACCGCTCAAGATCGACTTCAACCGTTACGTTGACGGTCAGAAGTTTCATGGAATGCAGCAACTCAACTTGCACAGCGACGTGATGGATCCGACTCATGTTCGCCAAGCGTTGTCATACGCGGTCTTTCGTGAAGCGGGCATTCCGTCGCCGCGCACTGCGTTTGCAGAGGTCTCATTGACGATTGATGGTGAATGCGATCACGAATCGCTCGGTCTCTACACGCTCGTTGAAGAGGTCGATAAGGCATTCTTGCGACGACATTTTCAAACCGACAAAGGGATGTTGCTCAAGCCGGAAGGAACGCAGGGCTTGGAATACAAAGGCGAAGACTGGGCCGCCTACTCGTGGTATGAACCGAAGTCGAAGCCCAAGAAGGCCGAGTCACAGCGATTGATCGACCTGACTCGACTGATCCACAAAGCGGATGACGAGCAGTTTCGACGCGAGGTCAACTCGCTACTCGATACTGACCAGTTCGCGAGCTTCCTCGCCGCGAACACGCTGCTCGCCAACATGGACAGCTTTCTGACTCAGGTCCACAACTACTATGTCTACTTGCCGCCGGAATCAAAGAAATCATCAGACGACAAACCAATGGTGAGCAAGTTCGTGTTCCTGCCGTGGGACATGGACCTTTCGATGGGAGCCTTCTTCATGGCCGGTTCTGCGGAGCAGTTGCAAGATCTCAGCATCAGCCATCCGCATGTTGGCGAGAACAAACTGATCGAACGGCTGCTCACGTGGGACGAATTCGATCGGACCTATCGCCAGCGACTCAAGGAGCTGACCGAAGCGTGCTTCGGCGACAACGGGATCACGACGACGAGCCTTCCTATTGTTCAAGCGACACTCAAAGAGTTGATTGTGCAAGAGACAAAACGAGCGTCTGCCGTTCAGGCGACACGCGGTCCCGGCAGTTTTGGACCGGGTGGCTTTGGAGCTGGGCCTGGCCCAGGCATGTTTGGTGGGCAGCCCTCGATTGAAACATTTCTCGCCAAGCGGCGTGAGTCGATCACCGCTCAACTGGCCGGAAAATCTAAAGGGAAGACTCCCGGCATGAGCTTCGGACCTCCAGGAGGCGGTTTCGGCCCGCCCGGTGGTGGACCGGGAGGCGGCCCCGGTGGAGGCTTTGGACCGGGCAATTTTCACGGACCACAAATACTTGTTGCCGCGGATGCCGACAAGAATGACAAGCTCTCCAGAAAAGAGTTCTTCGACCTCAACGTGAAATGGCTGCGAGATTGGGACAAAAATAAAGACAGCTCGCTCGATGGCGAGGAACTGAAGAACGGCCTGAACGAGGCGCTCGGTGCTCCGCCCAACGGAGCGCCCAGTGGATTCAAACCGCCCGCTGGTTTTGGTCCCGGCAACTTCATCGCCCCGCCGCTGCTCAAATCGGCTGACGCCGACAAGGACGAGAAGGTCTCGAAAGAGGAATGGCATGCGCTCTTCAGCAACTGGTTCAAGCAGTGGGACAAGGACAAAGACGACAGTCTCATCAAGGCGGAATTGGTTGCCGGATTTAACTCGGCCTTCGGCCCGCCACCAGGCGCAGGCCCACTGGGATTCGGACCACCTCGCAACCCCGAACCGAAAGCCGATTCGCCAAAACCGTGAGCAATCCTAGAACGGCGGCTCGCCCGTTCGTAGTCGTGAGACGTCGAGCACGCTCGCACTCAAGCAATCTTCGAGCTATTTTTTGAGCTCCCGCCATCCCAATTGAAATCCAGCATCCATCAGAGGCACTACCACAAAGAGACGAAGGCACAAAGACTCTTACCGTGCTCATCGCCTCTTTCTTTGTGCCTTTGTGGTCGCCTCACCTAAGTCAATTGGTCTCATGGCGTTCTTGTTTGGACGACACAAAGTGCGTCTTCAGTTCTGACTCAAGGAGGCTGCGATGCCGCTTTATGAATACGTAATTCTCAACGACGATGGTTCTGAAGGTTCAACTTTTGAAGTGCTACAACGGATTGCCGACACCCCGCTGAAGAAGCACCCGGAAACCGGCCAGCGAGTGCGACGAATCATGTCACCTCCGAGCGTGAAGAAGCAGTATTCCGGCGGCCCCATCAAAGGGGACACGAGCAACAAAAACCTCGAACGCTTGGGCTTCACGAAGTATCAAAAGTCGAAAACCGGGACTTATGAAAAAATCCTCGGTGATGGACCAGACATCGTCAAACGAGGGCAGCAGAGTGAGTGAACGCCGCGTATTCAGGTAACACAGGCGGCTCGCCTGCGACCCCCACCTATACGAAACCAGACACGGCGATCCGCCTGTGCTACGGTTAAACGCCGCGAACTGCGTCGTTGATCATGCCGACGTACCACAAGAAGAACCGGAAGATGAAGAAGACGATGAACCCCGCAACCATCAGCCACGTTCCGCCGCTGAGCATCGTCGTCAGCGTCTTCAAGCTGCGACGTGCTTGATCCTCAAACTGCGGGCTGAGTCGATACAGAGTTTCGGGCACAGTCCCCGATGTCTCCGCAACACCAACCATGTGTAGGTAGTCTTCCGGAAACAACCCAGTTGCCGCGATCGCCGTCGAAAAATCTTCCCCCTCGCGAATGCGACCGATGAGTTCCGGTGCCGCGTCTTGAAAGGCTCCGTTGTTCGTCGCTTTCAAGCTCGCCAGCAAGCTCCGATCAATCGTCATGCCAGTTTGTGCGGTGAGGTAATACGCCCACGAAAACCGCGCGATTGCGAACGACCGCAAGCACGTGCCGAGCACCGGAATTCGCAGCCAAATTGGATCGAGGATTCGTTTCGCCGCGAAGAGTCGGATTGAGACTTCGTACCCGATCCACAACAGGAACGCTCCACCGAACGTACACGTCAGCCAAATGATCGCGCCACTGACTCCCGACAAACCAAACAGCAGCGACTTGAGATTCGGCCCCTTGTCGTCACCACCAATCATGCCGATGACCACGATCAACAACGCGATGATCAACACTGCGGCGACCAGTTGAAACATCGGCCATGCAATCGACGACGTGAACTGCCTCCGAAGCTGCAAATTGTTTTCGTAATGCTGAGCCAAGTGCGTCAAGACTTCTGGAAGCGCACCCGTTTGCTCAGACATCTCAACCATGTCAGTCATCAATTCGGGAAACGCGCCTCCTTGAGCACGCATCGCTGTCGAGACTTCTTCGCCCGCATCAATCTGCTGAGCAATTCCAATCATCGCGTCCTGACACCGAGTGTTCCCCGTCTTCTTGGCGGCCAGTTTGAAAACCTGTCTCACTTCAATACCCGATTCCAACATCGTGCTCAGCGAGCGACAAACCTGAGCCAATGTCTTCAGCGGCAATGTGGAGGCCATTGGAAATTCTCTCGATGTGAATTCTAAACCCCACCGAGCTTGCCTCGGTGGATTCGGGCATTTGCACTACGCGATATTTCACGAGAAATCACGACCACCGTCGTGTAAAAGCCCGCGAGGCACCGAGGCAAGCTCGGTGGGGTTGCGGTCTACAACTTCTGATCGGCATCACTCCGCCGCTCAACCCCGCAAACTGCAATCGCAGCAATCAGGCACAAGCCGACGTCAACGGTATTGATCCACTCGGACCAGTCATGAATTTCTTTGAACCGAGCGTCTCGTACTCCATCGGGACGAGTCACGATCTCATGCAGAGGCGAATAAACGAAGCAGTAGTCACCGATCATCAACACCAACGCCAATCCAAGCGTCACCACAATCAGCAGGCAGCGGCGACGATTGTGACTGCCGCTCAAACCAATCACGCTTCCCAGCAAACCCGTTCCCACCAACACAAATCCAAACACGTAGTACCACGGAAACCGCAACGCAGCGAGGACGTTCTTCACGTCTGAGCCATACTCCGTCGAGATTTGCTCGCTAACTGACGTCACCACAAACAACGCCGCCGCTCCGATCCAAGCGGACAACGACAACCGAGCGAGAGTGAGGCTGAGCTTTTGCATGAGCGGGATTGTGGAGAGAGAAGGCGGAGGGCGGAAGGGGGACGAGGCGGGATTGGCCATTGATTATTTGTCGTTGGTCATTGGTCATTGGTCATTGGTCATTGGTCATTTGGATGAGGTCTGGCGCAGACCCCGACAGTCATGTTTCCTTTCAGCACTCCGCCTTCCCCCCTTCGCCCTCTTTCCTCACAATCGCTCGCCTACGAACTATTGCTCGGAAAGGAAGCCGCATCATGCCTGGACGCAAATCAGAGAAGAAACCCTCTCGCGCTGTTGGCCGCTCGAATTCATCCAAAGCACTTCGCCGAGGGAGTTCATCGGGCGGTAAGCCGGTCGCTCGGGTGAAGTCGTCAGCGAGCAAAGGGAAGCAGACGATTGGCGGCTATCTGATTCAGCGACTGCAGGACTACGGAGTCGCCGACGTCTTTGGAATTCCCGGCGACTTCGTGTTGCAGTTCTACGGCATGTTGACCGACAGCCCACTGCGAGTCGTCGGCACGACTCGCGAAGACTGCGCCGGTTATGCGGCGGACGGATATGCTCGCGTGCATGGACTTGGAGCAGTCTGCGTGACGTACTGCGTTGGAGGGCTGAGCCTGTGCAATTCGATCGCGGGAGCTTACGCGGAGAAGTCGCCGGTCATCGTCATCAGCGGAGCCCCCGGTGTTGAAGAGCGTCGTTCTGATCCACTGTTGCATCACCGCGTTCGCGACTTCAACACGCAGCGTGAAGTCTTTGAGAAGATCACCGTCGCCACCGCATCACTTGATGATCCGCTGACTGCTTTTCGCGAAATCGACCGCTGCTTCGAAGCCGCTGTTCGTTACAAGCGACCGGTCTTCATCGAACTGCCACGCGACCGCGTTCGCACCGAGGCGCTGTTTCCGCACAAGCCCAACATCGAAAAGCCGGTCAGCAATAAAGACGCTCTACGTGAAGCCATTCACGAAGCGACTGAAGCAATCAATGTCGCGAAGCGCCCCGTCATCATTGCTGGTGTCGAGATTCATCGTTTCGGTCTTCAAGACGCCGTGCTCAAGCTGGCGGAAACGAACAGCATTCCCATGTGTGCCACGCTGTTGGGCAAGTCGGTCGTCAGCGAAAAACATCCGCTGTACTTGGGCGTCTACGAAGGGGCGATGGGGCGAGAAAGCGTGCGTCAGTTCGTGGAGGGGAGCGACTGCGTCATTTTGCTCGGAGCCTTCATGACCGACATCAACCTCGGCATTTACACGGCGAATCTCGATCCCGCGAAGTGCATCTATGCGACGAGCGAAAAGCTCCGCATTCGACATCACCACTTCCACGATGTTTTGTTGCACGACTTTCTGAAAGGACTCGGCAAGGCCAACCTGAAACCGGCGAAATGCGTTCTACCGCGCGATCGTGAACTCGATGACGGCCCGTTTGTACTCAAGCCCGACGCGAAGATGACCGTGCGGCAACTCTTCCGCCGAATCAACGAATTGCTTGACGACACGATGGTCGTCGTCGCTGACGTCGGCGATTCGTTGTTCGCCTCTGCTGACCTCACGATCCACAATCACACCGACTTTCTCAGCCCTGCGTACTACACGTCGATGGGCTTCGCGATCCCTGCGGCGCTCGGCGTGCAAGTCGCTAATCGCGATCGACGTCCGATTGTGATTGTCGGCGACGGCGCGTTTCAGATGACGTGTCTCGAACTCTCAACGACACTGAAGCTCGGCTTCAATCCGATCGTGCTGGTGCTCAACAACAAGGGCTACACGACCGAACGCTTCCTGCAAGAAGGCCCGTTCAACGACATCCCCACTTGGGATTATCACCGCTTACCTGACCTGCTCGGCGGCGGCTGGGGCTTTGAAGTGCGCACTGAAGGTGAACTCGATCAAGCCCTCAAAGCGGCCCTCAACAACCAAGACAATTTCAGTCTGATCAACATCCACCTCGATCGCCACGACATCAGCCCAGCCCTCGAACGGCTGACGAAACGAATGTCGAAATGTTTGTGATCCACGGTGGCCGAGTGATCCGGAGCTGGTGGCATCCTTTGCGAAGGTTTCGTATGACATCCGGCTAATCGATACCTCAAAAACCGCCGGAGCCAGCGTCTGTTTCTCTCTGCTGTGACCGACCAGTACGCGCCGCTCCGAATCAGTTTGGGGACGCAGCTCCGTTCCGGCGGACTTGGCGTGGTGCAGCAGGACGAGTTCGTGGAGACCGGCGTCAACACGTTGGTCAAGCTGGCGGAGTTCATCGAGCACGAGAGCGACATCGTGCTGCACCTGACCGGCTCGATGGTCGGCAACGTCCCGCCGACGGATGTGACGAGCGAACTGCTTCGCCACTGCGTCGAGGACCGGCTGCGGGAACGCTTTCCGAAGCTATTCGCCGGGGATGCCTTTCGCCACGTCACGTACACGCAGTGGGAGGCATGGCTCGGGCTGTTCTATGGGAAGCGGGTGCTGTTGTTTCTGGCGGACGATGCGTTCTCGGGGGGCGAACCCGCTTCGCCGCAGGCAGGACGAGCGGCCCCGATGCTGGTCGCGGAACATCTCGCCTTGCTGAAGCCGCTGCTCGGTTATTTCACGCCGTTCGCGGATGAAGTGGCGTTGGTCCGAGAGGTCCAGGCTTCGCTGCTTCGTTACCTCAATCGCGGCACGCATCATCACGACCGGCCGTGTCATCTTCCATACGCGACGCTGGGGGAATTGTTCATCGGGCGCGATTCGTTTCTGTCGGAGTTGCAACAGAAGTTTGAGGCGGCTCGGGTGGCGGGGCGGTGGCCGAATCAGGCGGTGTGTGGCGTCGGCGGGTTGGGGAAGACGCAGGTCGCCGTGGAGTACGCGCTCAAGCATCGCGACGAGTACACCGCCGTGTTGATGGTGAACGCCGATACGCCCGAGTCGTTGCGGAGCGGGTTGGCTGGGTTGGCGGGAGTGTTGCACTCGGGCCTTGATCCGGCGACGCCCGATGATGCGAAGGAGCGGGCGACGCTTGACTGGCTGCAACAACATCCCGGTTGGTTGTTGATCGTGGACAATGCCGACACCGAAGCGGCGCGGAACGAGGTGACGCGGCGACTGGCTCAGTGGGCGGACGGGCATGTGCTGATCACGGCCCGGTTTCATCAATGGCCGAAGACCGTCGAGGCGTTCGATTTGCATGTGCTCAGTTTTGAGGACGCCGCGCGGTTCTTGTTGCAGGCGACCGACGGCACGCGGCGCGTTTCCAAGGACGATGAGGAGCAGGCGCGACAACTGGCGGGCGATGATCTGGATGGACTGTGCCTCGCCCTCGAACAGGCGGCGGCTTACATCCGGGAGCGGGAGATTTCGTTCGCGGAGTACCGTCGCCGCTGGACGGAGAACGACAAGGCGGTCCGGACGTGGGCCGACAAAGCGGTGATGCAGTACCACTCCGAGCTGACCGAATCGCTGTCGGTCGCGACAACGTGGTTGACGACGTTCCGGGAGCTGACTCCCGCCGCGCAGTCGCTGCTGCAACTCTTCGCGTGGCTCGCTCCCGCCCCAATCCCGCAGAGTTTGGTCGATCACCCGGAGCTTGAGCAGCAGTTGCAATCCGCTTGTAGGGTGGGACCAGCGGCGCTTCGCCGCGCCGGCCCACCACCTGACAGCACGAACGAGGATGGTGGGCCGGCGCTCGAAGCGAGCTTGTCCCACCCTACGGCGGATCATGCTGCCGAGGCCGACATCGAGTCGGCTCTGGCCGTACTGCGTCGCTACTCGTTCCTCAGCCGCCGACCCGGCGATCCGACCGATTCCGCCGGGCGAGTCCATCGCGTGGTGCAACTGATCACGCGCGAACGGCTCGACCACGACCGGCAGCAAGCGACGCTCACCGCGATGCTGCAAGTGGCGAACGCCAATGTGAAAGGCGATGCCGCCGATGTCCGGACGTGGCCGACGCTGGACCCGCTCCGTCCGCACCTGATGATGCTGATCGACCACGCGGAACGGGCCCAGATCGACGAACCGACCTCACGACTCATGGGAGAACTCGGCACGTTGCTCTGGGCCAAAGCACTCCACACACAGGCAGAAGATTTGGAGAAACGGGCCTTGGCACTCGACGAACGGCATTACGGCCCCGTTGCTCCGCAGGTCGCCACCCGGCTGAACAATCTCGCCGCAACGCTCCAGGCCACGAACCGTCTGGCGGAGGCCGAGCCGCTGATGCGCCGCGCGCTGGACATCTTCCGGGCCAGCCTGAGGGACGAGCATCCCAACACGCTCGACGTCGCCGAAAACTATGACATCCTGCGGGCCGCGATGAAGTAGCGCGGCAGCGATCGTAGGATGGACGCCCTCGTCCGTCCCGCGTGTGAGCAGGGGTCAGGCACCGGGCTTTAATCGATGTCAGAAGCGGCCCTGAACTCGCGTGCCAAACGCTGGTTTGTGGGTTTTCCAGCTTGGAAACCGCAATTTCCTGCCGCGTCGCTGGGGGAAAGCTGTTTGCCGCTGGGGAATCTGGGAATCCGCAGGGAGAATCGAGCGTGGCGCTGAGGCAATCTGGCTGGCGGCTGGCCGAATTGAGATTCCTTCAGCAGAAATCTCGCTCGCCTCAGGAGTCGCTGATGCGTCTCAGCCGGAAACGTGAATTTTCCTGGAAGAATCCGGATTCCCTCTGGCGGTTTTCAATTTTCCCCAGCGACAATGTGCTCCGTTTCAGCGACCGCCGCGCGGTGGCCGCGAGTTTCTCACATGCCGTTTGCAGGGAGGATTCTGTCATGACCACACGCATCGATGTCGAGTACGACCGTCAGCACACGAACGCCGACATTCAGGAAATCGTCGCGCGAGGAACCGTGACCGTCAACGTTCTGCAACAGTTGGGCGTCGCCTATCAGGCCCTTCCCGGCATCGCGATGGCGGCCTATCAGACCGAACTCGATTCCATCGAGGCGGACATGTCAGCGCTCAGCGCGCTGATCAACCAAATCCTGCCGCTGCTGGTGTCACTCGATGCCAAGGCCGGGCCACTCAGCGACAAGAACAAGAAGGCACTGCGGACGCTCTCGGGCCTCCTGCAAACCTCCGCCGAAAAAACGCTCCTCGACCAAATCACCGGCCCGACCGCCCAAGGAGGAAGCAGCTCACCCACACCGACGCCGTGATCTGTTCGCCTTCGCACGGCTTGAGTCAAGACAGTCAGCAGCCTGTTGAAGAACTGTAGGATGGACGCCTCGTCCGTCCGTCTCCAATTGATATTCGCTCGGACGGGGCGTTCAAGCTACGTTTTTCAACAGGCTGTTAGCCGCAATGCCAGCGGCTAGCAGCCTGGTGAAAAACGTGGGGCACGTTTCCAACGTGCCCGTTTTCTGCGGGATAAAGAGCACGATGAAATCGTACTCCACGAGTTTTTCAACAGGCTGCTAAAACATGAAAACTCTCATTCATGGCAGTGCGAGGTAGAGACTCGACCGGCCGCCGCCCGCCGCTCATCACAATCCAGTCGGCACCCGATTGAGGAGATTTGCATGAACCGCACACTGATGATCGGGCTGGGTTGGTTGGCGTTGGTCGGTTTCGACAGCCCCGTCTCAGCGGAAGGGCCTGCGGTGGATCCGACGGCCGCGGCGCAGCGGCATGTGGTGCTGTCGCAGCAGCCGACGGGGTTGCTCATTCCGCTGTATCTGTATCCGGCCAACATTCACACCAATGAGACCTACAACCGGCTGATTGCCCTGAAGCAGGCTCATCCGCGTGTGCCGGTCTGCGTGATTCTCGATCCGGCCGATGGGCCGGGTGAGCAGGCCGACGGCAACTACAAACAGGCGGCGCTGCGACTGGGTGGAGCGGGCTGTGTCGTGCTGGGGTATGTCTCGACGCGGTATGCAAAGCAGCCGCTGGAGCAGGTCAAAACCGACATCGGCAAGTGGGGGACGTTCTATCGGTCGATCCACGGCATCTTTCTCGATGAGCAATCCTACGACGATGACGAGGCGCACCTGAAGTACTACGAACAGGCGACTCAATTCGCTCATTCGCAGGGTTACTGGCCGGTCTTCGCCAATCCCGGCACGAACCAGATTGAGTCCTACTTCAAACGCCCAACCGCCGATGTCATCGTCGTCCACGAGAACGAGACCTACCCCGATGAGAAGTCACTGAAGGGGGACTACTTCGGTGGTCACGCCGATTATCCCGCCTATCGCCGAGCCAGCCTCGTCCATTCGATGAAGGTTCTCGACGAAAAGCAGGTCCGGTCGATGGCCCGCCACACCCGCTGGATCTACGTCACGGAAGACCAATACAAACCGAACACGCCCGGTGCCGAAAACCCGTGGGATTCGTTGAGCACTCACACAGAGACGCTGCTGAAGCTGCTGGACCGATGAAAATCGACAAACGGCCCGCCATAACGCTGGTCGAACCAGAGAGTCTGCCCCTGAGAACATCTCGATCTGGCCGGTCTTCGTTTTAGCCGGTCTCCTGACCGAGCCATTCCAGCTGATCGATAGGTCTCCCCGATTGCCCCAGAAGATCTGAAATGCGAATTCCCTCGTCTTCGCGAACTCGCCCCCCGGTCACACACAGTCGCTCGGCCAGGAGATCCGCGTTCAACAAGAACCGACTTGAGTGAGACACGACTCCAACGTGAGACGAAAGAGGAAATTCCGAATAGAGAGGGGAATTGGGCGGCTTTTGATTAGTAGTTTTTCGAGAACGCCAAGAGTGATTAGAATCTCCCCTCGTGGCATCACCCCTCACCCAAACTAAGAAAAGCGGTGCCGCCCCCAGTGACCGTGATCCGCCGAGCGGCAACTTTTTCTGCCGAGTGGTATAAAAGGCGACCGAGGCTATAAACAGCCGATTTCAGGAGTCTCGACCAATCGCATAACTTGAAGGAAAAACCGCTATTTGCGCCCATAGCTCAGCTGGATAGAGCAACGGATTTCTAATCCGTAGGCCGGGGGTTCGAATCCCTCTGGGCGTATCTCTTCCAAACCATAAAAACCCTCGATTTCTTCGGAGATTTGAGGGTTTTCTTGTTTTTGACCCGAAGCGGCGATGGTGGTCATCGTCTCAGTTGATAGTGGCTGAAAACGGTTAAGTTGCACTGGAGCGTTGCAACTTTTTGTGCAACTGAAATCTGGGGTGACGTCTGTCGTCCCAGTCGCTCGCATTGTTTGCCGTGCGGGAGCACTGACCTGTTGATTGTACGTAAGTTTTCCAGCAATTCATGATCGCGGCACGCGGTTTGCGCCAGAGATATTTCCAGATGTTCATCTGCCAATATTTCTGGGAGCGACAGGATGTCCGACGCTGTGGATCACGGATCGATTTCTGCTGAACTCGAAGGGATTGACTTGGGCGATAAACGTCTCAACAAGCGATGCAAGCGGTTGATCGAGGCCC
>JAPLNX010000642.1 GCA_026400935.1 Planctomycetia bacterium
ACGGCGCTGCGGAGAACACTTCCGGATCCGCGACTTTTCGAAAGTCGTCTCCCCTGGAACGGCATCTTTCGGTTGTTGTCGGCCAATCCAGCCCATCCGGCTGGATTTCGCTCGGTCGTGATACAGACCTAGAGCAGGCGATCTTGGATGACTTGCAACGCTAGCGATTACAGGATGTCGCCAGTAGTTTGGCACGGTTCTACTCGAAAACTTTGACAACACATCGTTGACCGTTGATTGGAACGAGCCTTAAGCTACCGCTCCGCTTGGTGACTGGCCGATAAAACAACCCGGTCGGCTTAGGCTTTATTAGTCCTCAGGTCATGCTCATCGTTTCAACCCGCCGATTGCTGAGTGAGCCGGTTGCCCACTCAATATAGAACTTCTCACCGGAGAAAATTTCGATGCTGCGAATTCTTGGTCAGTACGGCAAAGATACCTGTGATGGTTACTTTTCGCGTCGCGATCTCTTGAAGGTCGGTGGCTCTGCGATGGCGGGGTTGAGCCTGCCTGGCATGATGCAGTTGCAAAATGCAACTGCCGAAGAAGGCCGTTATGGTGGGCCAGGATTTGGCAAAGCGAAAAGCGTCATCATGGTTTACCTCCAAGGTGGTCCAAGCCATCTTGAACTCTGGGATCCGAAAACTGATGTGCCTGAAAACGTCAAATCGGTTTTTGGCAACATCGACACGAAGACTCCCGGATTGCAGTTCACAGAGTTGCTGCCGAATCTGGCGAAGGTCACCGATCGCACGACGATGATTCATTCGATGAGCTATACGCCGGTTGGGCTCTTCAACCACACCGCCGCGATCTACCAAATGCTGACCGGCTACACCGCTGACAAAGTCAGCCCGTCTGGGCAACTTGAGCCGCCGAGCCCGAAGGACTTCCCTAACTTCGGCAGCAACATTGTCCGGCTAAAGCCCAGCGACGTTCCGATGCTGCCGTTCGTGATGATGCCTCGTCCATTGCAGGAATCGAATGTCATTGGCAAAGCAGGGACCGCAGGGTTCCTCGGCCGAGCCTTTGATCCGTACTATCTCTACCCGCCTGGCGACGACATGGATCTGGCCAAAATGGAACGGATTGCGGTCGATGATCTGCAACTGAGAGCGGGTGTTGCTGTCGATCGCATGGAGCGTCGAGCTAAGCTACGCGACCAAGTGCTCGAAGGGATGCAGGATCTCGAACGCTCAACCGGCAAGTACGCTCTAGGTGAATATTATGGCAAGGCGCTGAGCCTCGTAATTTCCGGCAAAGCTCGTGAGGCGTTCAATCTCTCCGCCGAACCGAAAGAATTACGTGACAAATATGGCATGAACACATTCGGGCAAAGCTGCTTGTTGGCTCGACGCTTGATCGAAGCTGGTACGCGAGTCGTTGAAGTCAACTGGCCGAAAGTCGCGAACTCAGACAATCATTCGTGGGACGTCCACACGGGATTGCCTGATCGAATGAAGAAGCAATCCGGTCCAATGCTCGATTCTGGTTTGGCCAGCCTTGTGGAAGACCTCGATCAACGTGGCCTGTTGAAAGACACCTTGGTCATTGCCGTTGGAGAGTTTGGACGCAGCCCGAAGCGCGGAGTCAGCACCTCCGGTAACAGCAACACTGCCGACGGTCGTGATCACTGGCCGTACTGCTATACCGCGCTCATGGCCGGTGCCGGAATCAAGCGTGGCTATGTGCATGGCAAATCCGACAAGACGGCCTCGTCGCCGGTCGATAACCCTGTCCATCCCGGTGAGTTGCTCGCGACGATCTACCACGCGGTCGGCATCAATCCGCGAACGGTCGTTTACAACCATCTGAACCAACCCCGCGATCTTGTCAAAGCGGACGCCGTTACGGCGTTGTTCGGATAACTTTTCGATCGGCAGACGCCGGAAGATTTACCATTAACATTGCAGCCCGGCCGCTCATTAGCAGCCGGGCTGTTTTTTTGCCACTGTCACGCACGATTGTTGGGTCGCATCGGAGTCGTTCGATGAAATGCCCGGAATGCCACGGAGAAATGCAGCCGGGGATCATTTGGCTGGGCATCAAGACCCAGGCGGCTTGCGTCCTCTTTTCGCCCGCCAGTTGGGTGTCCTGGACGCGCCGTTTACTTGCGGGATCGATCTTCTATGGAGGCCCTCAAGAGGGCGAGGTGGAGATTCTCTCCCGCTCTTGGACGGACAAGGTCGGCAGCAGACGTGCCTTCCACTGCCGAAACTGCGAGATCGTCGTCTGTGATGTTGGCACTCGCGGGCTTGATACGGAACCTGACCGCACGCTCGGGCACTCACACGATCGTTGATCGCGAAAACAACCGCCGTCTGTGTTGACGGCGATCAATTCATGGCCTGGGCCTGCGCAAATCCAGTGTCTAAGCTGGCACGCAGTTATTTGCTGGGGTAGCGGACCTCGCAAGAGTTCAGACTTATGAAGTATTGGGACTTCAACTACACCCGTTTCAAGCTTTGATGGAGCACTAAGCTGCTCGGCGAACTGGTGATCGGCAGGCCCAAGAGCAGCAGCTTCCGACTCGACCGAGAGTTGCTTGATTGGCCAAACGTCGCCATTCGGCGGCTTCGATGGGTGATTGCGGAACTCGCAACGAGGCAACTAAGAACTCACCGTGATGACGGTGCAGGTGCAGCCAATCATAAGCGATCGTAGAAAGCTCACAGTCCGCGAAATGCGAGACGCGGCATGTCCCCGGAAAGAACGACAAGTGTCGTGCGAAACAGGCGAGTTCGTGTGAGTTCCCATCGCGTCGGTGCGTCGTATCCCGATGCACGAGAAACGAGAGCCAACCGCCGGGTCGGAGATGTTGCAACAGCTTGGCACTCGCTTGAAAACTCGCCGGACAAAACAAGTCGCCGTCGTAGGTCGTCAAGTGCCGTACGACGATCAGGTCCAGCGGTTCGTCATCGACGATGTGGTCCAGCGATTGTTCCGCAGGAGCGGTTACGAGTTGAAAGTCAGATCGCGGTTCCAAATTCTGCGCCCACGACAGATTCTCCGCGGATTCGTCCATGCCGACCGCTTCGATCCCCAAGTCATCTAGGAAATGTACGAGCTCGCCATGTCCGCAGCCGACATCCAGCACTCGCGAGCCCCATCCAATTTGGTGCTCAAGTAACAAGTGCCGCATCACGGCACGTGGGAGCGGTACAGATGAAACAGCAGGACCAAGCAAACGGGTCCAGCCCATGATGGCCTCCTTGCCAATTGGGACTGATGCGATCAAAGAGCAACGAATCAGCGGGTGTGTGAGCAGGAAAATTGCGAAGGGGCCGGGTTGTATGTCGCTTCAGCAAGATCGGTCAATTGGGCTTGTGAAAGCCAAATCATCTCCTGCTTGATCACAATGTGGTCCTCAATCTTGTCTTGCTTCAAACGATTCATTCGTCCGATCATCTCGCCGATTGATTGGGCCGAGGAATGGATTCACTTGGTTGAGGTCTGATTGGAATCAGGATCAAGACTGTCATGGCTGACGTTGCGGCGACTGTTTCATTGAATGCTCCTCACCCCTGTTCGCAGTCGGTGCTGTTTGTCGATTTGGATGGGACGCTGATCAAGACCGATTTGTTGTGGGAGTCGCTGCTGTTGGCAGTGCGACGTCAACCTCAAATTGTGTGGCAGTTGCCCGCCATGTTGCGTAGAGGGATCGCCTTTTTCAAGCGAGTGGTCGCCGAACGCGCGATGCCTGACGCAAGCCAGTTGCCGTATCGCGAAGACGTTTTGGAGTTCATCGGGCACGAGAAGGCTGCAGGAACTCGTGTCGTGTTGGCAACGGGCAGCGATGCGGCGTGTGCTCAACAAGTGGCGAAGTATCTCGGCGTGTTCGACGATGTCCTAGCCAGCGACGGAGTGACAAATCTAACCGGGCGTCGCAAGCGCCGCGCGATCCAAGACTACTGCGAACGACATCACTTCACCGAATATGGCTACATCGGTGATTCGCGAGCCGATGTGCCGGTCTGGCGCAAAGCGGCTCGCGTGTATTGCGTGGCCCCATCGGCGGGAGTGCTGGGTGCCATTCGGCGACGCGATCAAATTCCGTCGCTCGTGTTTGGGAATTCGCTGGCTCGCTGGACTCCAGTTTTGAAAGTCTTGCGACCGCAGCAATGGGCCAAGAATGCGTTGCTCTTCGTGCCCCTGGTTTTGTCTCACGAGCTATTCAACGCACCGAAGTTGATTGCGGCGGTGCTTGCGTTTGTGGTCTTTAGTTTGTGTGCCTCGTCGGTCTATGTGCTCAACGATTTGTTCGACATGGAAGATGACCGGCATCATCCGCACAAACGTCGGCGACCGTTTGCAGC
>JAPLNX010000351.1 GCA_026400935.1 Planctomycetia bacterium
CGCAGGATTTCCAGTTGCCGCTCCGTCGCCTCAATCCGCACTGCCTTCCTTGGCATCGCACCACCCTCCGTTAAAGGTGATGCAGTAATGACACAAACTCGCTTTTTATGGAGGATCAATTCTCGGTCGTGGTACTAGTCGTCCTGCATTAATCATCCGCCTGATCTCCGTCCTTGATCACAAAGCGAGCCTTCAACTTCGCGATGGTTGTCGCCAAGCCAGCTTGTTCGACCGAACGCAAAACCTCAGCAAAATCTTTGTAAGCCGCGGGAGCCTCGTCGGCTGGATATTGGCGGCAATTACTGAGGATGTCGTGAGCATCCATCTCCGCGTCAATCGCTTGTTGATTCAATTCTCGGATCGCGCGCTTGCGACCGAGTGCCCGGCCCGCTCCGTGATTCACGCTGTAACAGCTCTTCACGGCACCGGGTTGAGCCACCATCACAACACTGCCATCTCGCGGATTTCCCGGCAGCAAAATTGGATGCCCAGTCGCTTCGTACTTCGTTCCTTTCAATCCGTGATGTCCCGCTGGGAAAGCTCGCGTGGCTCCTTTGCGATGAACCCAGCTCAGCTCGTTATCAACCACTTCTCGTCGAGCGATGTTGTGGCTGATGAAGTACACGAGGTCTCCTTTTACGCCAGGCAACACCTCTTGAAACGCCTCCAGCACTAGCGCGTTAATCAACATATGATTGACGGTCGCGAAGTTCGCTCCGAGTGCCATATCGTCCAAATACGCATTGGCCTCGTCAGTTCCCAGCGGAGCGTAAACCAATTCACGATCGCCACCGGGCAACGGGATGTCCCAGCGTTTGAACTTCTCTTGCAACGCCTTGAATTGCCCAGTCGCCAGTTGATGTCCCCAACCGCGTGACCCGCAGTGCGACAAAAACGCCACGCAACCATGCTTGAGACCAAAGACGTCGGCCACGTCGTGCATCGTGTCGCTGAACTCGTGAGAGTTCAGATCGACGCCACGACCGATGTCCAACTCGCGCTCATCCGAAGTCTGACGACTTCGGCTACGAGACGACTCTTCTACCAACTCCACCGCTTCGCACTCACCAAAGTGATTCCCGCCACCATACGAGCCTAGCTGCTCAATCTTCTTAACGAATCGCACTCCCGCTTCGCCTCGAATGTCACCGACCAACTCTTCCAGTCGCTTTTCGAGCGATCCATTCGAGCCATCATGTCCCACGTGATACGAGTCCTCACAACACTCGGCCCACTCTGGCGGAATACCCAACGCTTCGCACACTTCGCGCGACGCCCCCTCAATCACCGCTTTGCGACCGAGTTCCGCATTCACTCGCCGAGACTTCTTCACCGACCGCTGACCTTTACCTGGGCCAGTCGGAAGCCGCTCCAAGATCGCATTGATCAACGCTCGCCGCACTGGCCGGTCAGCGATCTGGTCTGCCAATAGATCCATCTGCAACAAACTCATCGAGCACTTGATATCGACTCCCACCGGTCCCGGATAAATGTGTGTCGGCGAAACCATCACACAGCCGACCGGAGCCCCATACCCCATGTGCGCATCCGGGTTCAGCACCAACTGAGTCACCCCCGGAGCCCCGCGCGAATTCAACGCCTGCTCAATGCACCCCGCATCAAACCCATTCCGAATCGCCTCGGTCCCGATGACCGTGATCGGCTTCATGCCCGAATCCCGAGCGGGCAGGATCGCCGTCGCGTCGCCGGTAGCAATGAACTTCGGGGCTTTGATTTCATCCGACATGAGGCTCTCTCTTTCTCAATTCCAAAAGGGTGAGCTCGGCGTTTCCCACGTGAGCATCGACTTGCCAATCCAATCACTTCAATCGCGCATCGAAAGCAAACGGCTGGAATTCTCCGAACGTGATCTTGGCGAAGTCGGCGTGTGCTGGATTCAACAAGTAGTTGAATTCGCCCACGACCACTGCACTGGGGACCTTCAAGACTGCAGCTTTGCCTGCTTGCAACCACCGGTCCCCAATTCCTCGTAGTTCCGGTGATGCGGGAAACTCCCGCCAATTCTCTGGCAGCGAATCTATGCGAACCGATTCAATCCACTTCTCTTGAATGACCGCTCGCCCAATGACGTAGCTTCCCAACAACGATTGCGAATTCAGATGCACGAGCATCTCCAACGCAGCCAATGATCGAGACTCCGCCATATAGACCACCGACATTCCGGGGCTATTCCAACGCCCTCCGAAACGTCTTGCTCCTTCACCCGAATAAGCGACATCCGCGTGCTTCGCTTTGATGATCCGCCAGACATCGCGAGTCATGAAAAGACTCCGTGCTCCAATCGGCCAATCAAATCTTCGACCTCACGCGCTCCAACTTCTGTTTCCACCATCTCGATTGGCGAGCAACCACCAAGTCCTTCGACCGGCCGTTGAAACCATGCTGAGGCCGCTGGCACGTTCCCTTCAAACAACTCTGTCGCTTTGCCAAAGAGTCGCATGAGCCGCCATAGCCGATCTGACTCGAACACCTTCAACCGTCCTTCACTTTTCCGCCGCTGCCAAGTTCTCGGAGGCAACAACAAGATGCGATGAATGGCCGCGACCGGAAGCTGACTCTGTTGTTGAAACGCCTCCAATTCCTCAAACGCCAATCCCTTCTGAATGTCCTGATGAACCGCCACCGCGCGCAGCGACAATGCTTTGCTCCTCGCCAGAACTGGCTTCCGCCTCACAGCACTCTTCGCAACCACAGCTTTCGACACGCTCGTTTTTGCAACCACGATCAACCTCTCCTGCGGATACCTAGCGCGATGGCGTCGGAGGGTCGCGAATCAACTTCAATCTCTTGCGCGTCCTTGGAAATAATCAGGCGCGCGAAATACGTGCCTTGC